>JASICF010000244.1 GCA_030044775.1 Candidatus Sulfotelmatobacter sp.
GCCAGCAACGCGCCCGGCCTGGGCACGACCATCGCTTCGAATGTAGATGTCACGACCGCGGACAAAAACCAGTACATCCTGGTCAACGTAACTTCAGCGGTGCAGGCTTGGCTGAGTGGGAGCGAGGCGAACGACGGCATTGCGCTGGTTGCCAACAGCACGTTCAACGCCACGTTTGACAGCAAAGAGAACACGACCACGAGTCATCCGGCGGAGCTGGACATTGCCTATGCGGGCGGTGACGGGACGATCACGGGTGTCACCACGGCAAGCGGCAGCGGGCTGACCGGCGGCGGAACGAGCGGGACGCTGGATCTATCGCTGACCAATGCGTGCGCGGCCACCCAGGTGTTGCAGTGGAACGGCAGCGCGTGGGTATGCTCATCCGCAGGTACGGGCACGATCACGGGAGTGACTGCGGGAACAGATCTGACCGGAGGCGGCACCAGCGGCAACGTAACTCTGAACCTGAATACGGCCAATGTACCGCTATTGGCGGCGGCCAACACCTTCACCGGCAATCAGACGGTAAATGGGAACCTGAGCGCCACCGGAGTGGTCACGGGCAATAGCTACCAGATTGGAAGCAACCTCTTTGCCTTCGGCTCGTATGGCAATGGAAATGCCTTCCTGGGATTCGCCGGTAATAGTCAGACCACCGGCATCGGCAACACCGCCAGCGGCTATGGGGCGCTCGAACAAAACGTCACCGGCTCCAACAACACCGCCATCGGCTACGAAGCGCTGGTGAACCTTAGCGGGTCCAACAACACGGCTCTAGGCAATGGGGCGGGTGAGTTGGGCAATGACCAGACCTCGAACAACACGTTTGTGGGCGCTTACACTGGGACAGGAACAAGCAACGCTGTCAACAACGCAACGGCTATCGGAGCTAACGCCCAGGTAAACGAAAGTAACGCCTTGGTGCTGGGCAGCATCAGCGGCGTGAACAATGCCACCGCCAGCACTAACGTTGGCATCGGAACCACCACACCGCAGGCAACCTTAGATGTCGCCGGTTACAACCTCGAAACCTTCATTGGCAATCCTGAGTGCGTCAGTGCTTTTGCTGGCATCGCCTTCGGCACGTCCGGATTTAATAGCTGCCAGAATTACTCAATAGTAGGAGACGGCAGCAACACTTTTGTCGCCGCTCCCACCGGAAGTCTTGTTTTCCGCGTGAACAGCAACAACACCACCGCCATGACCATCGCTTCCAACGGCAATATCAGCATGTCCAGCGAGCTCAGCATATCCAGCAACGGCAACCTCATCGCCCTCAACCCTGCCGACGGTAATGTCCTCATCACCGGCAATCTCAGCGTCGGCGGCAATGTCAGCAAGGGTAGTGGCGATTTCAAGATTGACGATCCGCTCGACCCCGCGAACAAGTATCTATACCACTCCTTCGTGGAATCGCCTGACATGATGAATATCTACAACGGCAATGTGGTTACCGATAAGTATGGCCGGGCTACAGTGGTGCTTCCCGAGTATTTCACGGCGCTCAATCGCGATTTCCGTTATCAGCTCACCGTGCTCGGGCAATTCGCGCAGGCCATGGTGGCGAAGGAGATCCAGCACAATCGTTTCATGATTAAGACCAATCGGCCGGGCGTGAAGGTGTCTTGGCAGGTGACGGGCATCCGCCAAGATGCATACGCCAACGCGCACCGCATTCCAACCGAGGAAGAGAAACCGCCGCAGGAACGGGGAAGGTACCTGCACCCGGAACTGTTCGGAGCATCACAGGAGCAAGCGGTCGGCTATCGTCCGTCATTGCCGTCCACCGCGGCTGTTCGTACTCAAGTCGCTGCAGCGGCAAACGGCACGGAATAAAAGCGAACCTTTCACGGGAGCGAAGCCGTCCCGCTTTCTCGAGGGACAGTAGATCTGTTCGGCCCACCAGTGGCGGAGCCGTTCCCGAGTTGCAAGCTGACGTCCAAACAAGACCAGTACACCGGGCGTGGGTCTTGGCGTGGCTGCCAAGTGGTTGTCAAAAGTGCCTCTCGCGATAATGCCGTTCCTCAAAGTCTCAATGATGCTGAAATTCCGGGGACACAAGTTCGGATGCGACCACTCCGACACGGAGACCTCGCGTGGCGGGTTATCTTCATAATGAGCTGCCACGGCGATGCAGCTGTTGTCGGTGCTGTTTCCCACCGCGTTGAGGCCAATCCTCGGTAACGTACCAGTCCTTCTCTGGGTTTCCTGTCTTTTTGCTTAGTATCATCACTCGATACTCCAAGGTCGGTTTCGCGGGCTGCGGCGACTGCTGCGAAGGAGCTGCCAGGCCCGTCAGCGCGAGGGTCATGGCAAAAGCACGAATCGTTAGTCCTGCGGTTCTTATCGAGTCCCGAATTTTAGCCGAGTTTGAAACTTCAAGTGACGCTATCAGGCGAACACTCATTGACATCTGAGTCTCGCTGTCAGCAGATGGTTCTTCGCCACATCCTGTCGGCGGTTCGCAGTGACTGCGCGCCTAGCGAGCTTGCACTAAGTAAAGGAATATTAAAAGCAAAAGCTTCTCCATCATCAGCCCTTGGCGCTGCTCGTAGCACGTGCCTTCGCAACAATCGCTTGGAATCTTGGATCACTACGCAGGGATTTCAACTCCGGGTCGGCAGCAAGTTCGGTCGGCGAAATCAATCCCTGTTCAACGGCATGACTGAGATCAGCAAATGCTTCGTCCGCGTGGCCTCTAGCAGCCTCGGTGCAAGCAAAGTTGTACCACGCTTCGGCCACGGTAGCTGGTTGGTTGGTCTTCTCCGCTGTATCGATGACGTCGTGAAAAAGCTTTTCCGATTCCGCGTAACGTCCCTCACGGCTGAAGCCGAGCGCTTTAAATTCCATGCTCTGCAACGTAGAAGCGTGCGTGGGGCCGAGCACGCGCGTCTTGGCCTCGATCACCTGATCTTGCAGCTTGTCAGCTTCAGCGTAATGACCTTCTTTCGTAAGGGCCAGCGCAAGGTTCATCATGGCCCGCAATCTCTGCGGATGGTCCGGCCCAAGCACGTGCCCTTGTGCCTCGATTACATCGGTATAGATTCTGACGGCCTCCGTGTAACTGCCCTCTTCGTCCAGATTTTCTGCTGCATGCGACATGGAAAGCAGCGTCGCTGGATGATCCGGCCCCAGCGTTCGCCGCTGGGCGGCGATTAATTCGGCGTACATTTTGTCGGCCTCAGCGTATCGGCCCTGCGGGGTCATGATCTCAGCGAGTTCGGTGAGCGTGCCCAGCGTTTGAGGATCGTCCGGCCCAAGCACGCGTCGCTCGGCATCCAGCGCTTGGCGAAGCAGGGTTTCGGCTTCGCTGTGGCGACCTTCGTTTGTGTAGACGTACGCCAGACGGTCCATTGAGGCCAGCGTGTCCGGATCGTTGGGACCGAGGATTTGCCGCTGCGCTTCAAGGGTCTTTTGCTGCAGATTTTCCGCCTCACGGAAATGACCCTGAGCTCGATATAGCAGGGCGAGATAACTCTCGGTTGCCAGCATCTGGCGGCTTCGTTCACCAAACAACGAGCGTTCGATGGAGAGAGCTCGATCAGTTAGTTCCTGCGCCCGGCTGTATAGGCCCAAACCCGCGTAGGTCTGGGCCATGGTTTCGATCAGTTGAGCTTGCAGTTCGGGATCCTTGCTTAGATTTGCACCAATTTGTTGCGATGCCCGGTCGAGAATTTCGCGGGCTGTGACGGCGTTGCCGCGCGCCTCGCTGGGATTCGGGACTTTGAAGATGCCCGTCATGAATCGCGAAATGCGATCCGCGCGGTCCCGTTGCTGCCGGATTTTCCTGACTTCAATCGATTGCGCGACGCCAAAACCAATCAGCAGCACGAATCCCACGCAAGCCGCAACCACTCCCACTCGGTGCCGGCGGATATATTTTTGCGCCCGATAGCCGAATCTCGCCGGATGTGCCGATACCGGCGCGTTCCCTAGATAGCGATCGACGTCGGCAGCCAATTCCAGTGGCGTTGCATAGCGCCGGTTGCGATCTTTTTCCAGCGCCTTGAGAACGATGCAGTCGAGATCGCCTTTTACCTGCTTGACGAGCAAATCGGGCTGATTGCGGCGCTTTTCCGCCACTTCAGCTCGAGTAGCCGCATTCTGTTTGCGAATCTTTGTGCTGGGCTTCTGCGGGTCAACTTCCCGTAACTGCCGCAGTGCTTCGAAGACCGAGTCTGCCTTCCAGGGGGTTACGTCGAGAGGCTGATCGCCGGTGAGCAAAACGTAGAGAACCACGCCCAACGAATAGACATCAGTACGGGTATCGATATCCGCAGAGGAATCGGCCTGCTCGGGGCTCATATATCCCGGCGTCCCGACCCAGTGCCCGGCGCGCGTCATGGTCTCTTCGAAGTCCGCACCAATAGCCTTGGCTAGTCCGAAGTCGATGATGCGCGGCATCGGCTTGCCATCGACCTCTGTGACCAGAATGTTGGGCGGTTTCAGGTCGCGATGAATGATCGCCTTCTGGTGCGCGTGCTGGACTCCTTCGCAGACTTTGATGAAGAGTTCCAGCCGTTGTTTGACATTCAGTCGTTTGTCGTCACAGTATTTCGTGATCGGCACGCCGGCCACGTACTCCATTACGAAATATGGTTGGCCGTCGGGAGTGGCGCCGGCGTCGAAAACTTTCGCAATTGCCGGGTGGTCCATGATGGCTAGCGATTGCCGCTCCGATAGGAAGCGTTGCAAACGCTCCTCATCGCAGACGCCGACCCGAATCAGTTTGAGCGCGACCTCCCGTTGCACCGGTGCGGTTTGCTCGGCCAGCCACACTTGCCCCATTCCGCCTTCGCCAAGACGGTGCAATAGTCTGTAGGGCCCAATGATCCTAGGGACAAGCGCTGCCGCGCTGCCGGCTGGTGCGGCATCGCTGCTGGCAGTCGCGTCGAGATCTGGCCGCGATGTCGAAGTTGGCGAGATTGCCGCCCCGGGTTCGGGTGGGCTATCTTCTGCGCGGATACGATCTTGACTCATGCGTATATCGGAATGAATCGAGAGAAAGCGCAGTTTAGCATGGACATGGACTATGTTAATTGCCGGTTCCTTGCAGCGAAAGATCAAGTGCTCTTTGCCCTTGCCAATGAGATCAAGTGTCTGAACAGCGCCAAGATCGAGGAACTCGATTTCGAAGCTTCGATCTAAGATTCAGACGTTTTGCCGGATGAGCCGATAGGTCGGGGCTGTCGAATTTCGCCAGAGCCGTCCGGAGCCGTGTCAACGCCAGGTTTTCCCCAGGCCAACGCACTCGCAAAAACCGAAAATCTTCATCCTGGAGAGAGGTAATTGCCGACAGGCTCGGTTTTTCCGAGATTATTGAAATTTGTGCTCGCTGTTTTTCCGCCGAAGCTCGGAGTCAGTGAGTGTAAACAGGATTTATCGCCAACTAAGACACATCCTCGGAACCGCAATACGACTGAAGCCAGGTGAAGGAATCGACGGTTGTAACTCGAAGGAATCAGGCGGCTCCTGCTATCGGCGCTCGCGAGTAGAGCCATCATTTCATCGAGCGTATCGCCACCATTTTTCGAGACGACAATCCATGCGCCAGCGGGACCAAAGGCAGCGGTTCGTATGTACCCGATGAAATTGTGATACGCCCGCAGGAAGGATTTTACCCCGATAATCGAGAGTGCTATCATCCGCTGAAGCGGAAGTGAAAGTTGTGCTTAAACCTTTGATTGTTTCCACCGTGTCGGTGCTCGCAGTACTCCCTCCATTTGTCGTGGCTCAAGATTACTGCAAGAAACAGTTCGTGGTTTCGCAAGTAAACTTGCAAACGGAGAACGGACTTGCGACCTCGGAGCAAGCGGCGGTGCGAGCAAGGCTGATTGGTCTCTGTTTCGATAGTGAGGAGACGGGCGAATTTCGTCATCAGGTCTTGGTTGCGCTTTACGATTTTGGGTATCTCGACGCGACCGTTTCTGAACCCTCGATCACTGTGTCCGACTCCAGTCGGCTACCGGAGTCCGTCTCACTAGATGTTGAATTCGATGAAGGCGTGCACTACTGGGTGCGCGAGGTCGTTGTAGTTGGCAACCGAGAGGTTCCCGCCGACCAGGCCTTTTCCGTCTCGCAGATTCGACTCGGAGATTTTCTCGACATGGTTAAAGTTCAACAGACGGTAGAGGCAATTCGTAGACTTTACGCGGCCAACGGGTATAGCAAAGCATCGATTGCTCCTAGCGTTCGACGCAGTGATGGCCATAGCCTATGCGTTACTTTCGCAGTGATGGAAGGGCCACGATCCCCCTAGCCCGTCTAGCATCCGCAAGTGCCGAAATCAGGCGTTGACACTCGAAACTATCGACCAGCCACACTGGCCGGCAACCGACGCAGAATCGACGCCGGCGTTCCTTGACTTCAAGCTGGTTTTCAAATCTACAGAAGAACCAGAATTTCGCGGTGATGGGCACCGAAGCTAACGGTAAATATTACCCTTCTTGAAATAAGCACATCGGCACACACCCGTGCCTTAGGTTTCTTGTCCGTAATCTGGGCTATGCCTCATCTCGTCTGCCCCTAAACGTGTCCGAAGTCCCGAAATCGGTTCCGCCTGACCATAGTTCTCCTTGCTCGATTTGCGGATGCAGCACAGGAACTTCGCTTGGCAAATCGAACACATGATGTCAATTGGGAATCGTAGGGTTGGGATGTATTCGAATACTGGGATGCATCTGTCTCAAATGGCGCAGGCAGTCTGAACTCACGTTGCTCTGAACCAAGTTCACATACTCCGGCTTCAGCCGACAAGCAAGTTCCTCTGCAAGGTTGTCATCCACCGGCATTCGGATCAAAGAAAGGGCTCTCACTTTTTCCAATTACGATTCGGTTGAGAGCAATTTCGTTTCATTCACCCGGTCGACTGCAAATCGTAAGAATGCCAGAGTACCCGTTTGCCGCGCTATCTTGTCGCCATACACCCATCTCTCGGCTTCTTCTATTAAGCTTTTCCATTGTGGATACGTTGCTTTGGCAGCTCTTCCAACTTTGCAGTCAAGGCTTGCGCTGGATTCAATCTCGCTCAGCTAGTGCGAGCCGAAGCCCAAGGCCAACAAGCAGAGAACCTGAAATGACGCTGACGCGCCTAGCGTTTGCTGGTTTGCGAGTCAGCCAAGCACTGACGCGGCCGGCAGCCAAGGCCAACACACCGAGGAAAACTACATCTATCAGGGCAAATGTCAGCCCGAGCAGCGCTAGCTGGAACTGGGCATGCTCGCTTCGGGGGCTTACAAACTGAGGGAGGAAAGTGACAAAGAACAAAATCGCCTTCGGGTTAAAGAGATTTGTGACCACTCCTTGACGAAATACCGGCCAATCTCTCGCGCGCGCCAAGTGTTGAACAGCGGCGAAAGGATTCGGCTTACCCATAAGCTTGATTCCTAGGTAAACGAGATAAAAGGCGCCAGCTAGCTTAACCACCAGGAACGCGTTCGCCGAGGCCTGCAATAGAGTCGCCAGACCGAGAACGGCAAGCAGAGTATGTACCACTTCTCCAGAGGCAATTGCCAAGGCGGAAATGCAGCCTGTCCGCCTGCCTCCTGAGATAGCCCTGGATAACACGTACAAAATGTCAGGACCGGGCGCGGCAATAGCTGCCGAAGCAGCGACGAGGAACAAGATGAATGTGCGCAAGTCCAGCATATTCTCAGAGAGCCATTGTATCCGAAAGTTGGAACTCAAGATGGCGCACAAACCTGCGCGAGACGCGACGACTGTCGGATCGCTGCCGGGAGTCCGGTCGGATTCTCGCGGCGTCTCTCCGCGATGTAGGCCAGGGTTTCTCTCGCCCCGATAGAGAAGGCGGTCCGTCTAACTTGACTTCCGAATCCCTCATGCCAACGGCAATAAATCGTGTGACCAACGACTGGCGCGAATTTATTTGCTGCGACGCAGCCCCGTAAGGTGGGAGCTATTGATCGTTCATCGTTTTTTCAAGATTTTGATTTTGTATGCCCACGTGTCGGCCAAGATAAGCGCGCAGCCCTGCCGATCGACCTGTGCGACCCGCGCTTGGCCATCCTCGTCGTAGCACCAAGGACTCGTGAAGCCAAGCCCGTTAACGTAAAAGCGAAGCGAGGTCTTAACGTCTGTCACGTGCAGGACCGGACGCGCGAACCAGTCTGTCATAGGCTGTTCTTCCTTACTGAGGACAACTTCTTTACGCTTCTGAAATTCTACGCCGGCCTGCAAAGATGTCAGTTGGCGAAAAACAAGCGTTGGCGCTCATTGACCCTCAATGAGCGTAATCGGGATTTAACGCCAACAATCCCTCTCTAACGAGCCACGCTAGCGATTCGATGTAAGCCGCTTCAATGATGGGTGGATATTTACGCCGCGGCGCGGATTGCCGTGGGCGGCACGACGATCTCAACAAGTCCGGTGCCGATGTCATAAACCAGGCCCGATATTAGCCACTCTCCCGGCAATGCGGGAATCGCCCGGAGAAGGGCGACGTCGACGGCAACAGCCGCACGGGGATCGCTGACTTTCTTGTTCTTAACTTCCCCTTCCTCTATTTGAAAATAACGCGACAGCATGGAGGGCTCGCCGGCGAGATACGTCATGCCGCAATTGGTGTGTTGCATCACGATGAGATGAAACTCCCCGCCGCCTCCGGGAATCGCTTGGGCAACCTGACCGATTCTTCCGAGCAGGCCCAACTGCTCCAACAACCCTGGGGTAATTCGGCCGCCGATGTTGCGCATCACGACTGCCTCGCCAGGCTTGATTCCAAGCACGTGAGCCGGATCGACACGCATATCAGCGCAACCGATAATGATTGCTCTTACATTCGGTAGCGCACGGGGCATCAGGTCTCGCGCGGCGGAGTCACTGGCAGCAAAATCTCTATTACGTTTTAACAAAGAATCAAAAGTGTTCATGTGGGTTTTTCCTTAACAGAATGTTGGGCTGACACTTCGTTGGTTTATGTGAAGGGGTAAACGGGTTCTCGGGTCAGTGGTAATTTGATGGCACGCCTGAGGATTTTGATTCAGAACTCTCGGGTCCCACTAATCGGCGGGCCTATGAATTGACGATAACAGGCGATAGCACCCATCGACC
>JASICF010000245.1 GCA_030044775.1 Candidatus Sulfotelmatobacter sp.
GCGCGCCGCGGTCATCGACTTGTTGTGCGAGATGTTGAATCGGGGCGTCACTCCTTTCGTTCCCTCGCAAGGTAGCGTAGGCGCGAGCGGCGACCTGGCGCCGCTGGCCCATCTGGCGTTGGCCATGATCGGCGAGGGTGAATGCCTGGAATCGAATGGGGCGCGCATCTCCGCTGCCGATGCTTTGAAGCGGGCACAAATCAAACCCTTTACGTTGGAAGCCAAAGAATCGATTTCGCTGATCAACGGCACTCAGGCCATGTTGGCGGTTGGCACGCTAGCGCTGCTGGCGGCGGAAACGTTGGTTGATTCCGCCGACGTGCTGGGCGGCCTCAGCTGCGATGCCCTGAAAGGCACCGATGCCGCCTTTGACGAGCGTATTCATCGTGCACGGCCACACAGCGGACAAATGCAGAGTGCGGCAAACCTGCGCAAAATGCTGGAAGGCAGCGAGATTCGCGAATCGCATCGCACTTGTGGCCGGGTCCAGGATGCCTACTCCCTGCGCTGCATTCCGCAAGTTCACGGTGCGGTGCGCGATACTCTCGCGCACTGCCGAGATGTTTTTGAGATTGAAGCCAATTCGGCCGTGGATAACCCATTGGTTTTTTTGAGCGACGGGAATCGTGCGAAGGGCGCTTCATCGGTGCGGCAAAACTCTGCCATAACCGGCGATGTGATCTCCGGGGGAAATTTCCACGGCGAACCTCTCGCCTTCGTATTGGATTTTCTCGCCATCGCGCTGAGCGCGCTTGCCGGAATCAGCGAGCGCCGTATCGAGCGCCTGGTCAATCCGGCGCTCAGCGAGGGACTGCCCCCTTTTCTGGCGCAGGGCGCGGGCTTGAATTCCGGTTTCATGATGGCGCAGGTCGCCGCCGCGGCATTGGCCAGCGAGAACAAAGTGCTGGCGCATCCCGCGTCGGTCGATTCCATCACCACCTCGGGTAACAAAGAGGACTACGTATCCATGGGTATGACCGCGGCCAACAAGTTGAAGCGCGTCGTCGAAAACACACGCAATCTGCTGGCGATCGAGGCCATGGCTGTTGCCCAGGCTCTCGACTTTCTGGCGCCCCTGAAGACCTCCAGGCGTGGGCAAACAGCGCATGCCGCAATCCGCTCGGTCTGTCCCACCGTCGACAAAGACCGCGTCCTGTACCGTGATTTAGCGCGTGTGGCGGAGATGATCGCCACTGGAAAAGTGGCGGAGGCGTTAAGGTAAAGTGATTCTGCCCATCTGAGCTTTTAGCCAGGCGCAACTTTCTTTCGAGAAGAGAGATCTGCTGCGGAGAGTGGGCGTTTATGTCTTTCGCGCGGCTAACTTCTCGAGAGGCGGGATGGAATAGGACTCCGTCAGCGTATGGATCGGCGGTTGAGTTCCCTCCCGAAGAGCTTTTGCCAGAATCTCAATTGCCTGTCCGGCGAGCGGCGGCACGTAAATCGTGGCGGATAGCCATCCTTCGCGGACCCAGGTTTGGCCCGTCTTCAGCTGGCCATCGCATCCGGTGAATGGCAATCCGAGCCATCGCTTCCGCTCTTCCTCGCTGGGAATGGCCTGGAAGGCCTTACGCGCGCCGCGGGCCATGGAATCATCTTGCGCCGCAACAAGGTCAATGGCCGAGCGTTGCGCCGTAGCGAGCTTCAGCCAGGAAGATACGGCTCTTTCGGCGCTTTCCTCAGTCCAATTCCCTTTCAGCATCGTAAGCTGGAGATTCGATGGTTTCGTCTCCAGCATCCCTGCGGTCCGTTTCTTCGCCGACGAGCTGTGCGACGGTCCCTCAAGGTATAAGACCGACCCCCCTTGCGGGAGCAGAGCGGCAAATTGCCTTCCTTGTATCTGGCCGATTTCAGTGTGGTCGGAACTGACCGTGAAGATGGGTGCGGTAGCCGCGTTGTGTAGCTCCGGCACGTATTCGGGGCTTCGATTCAAGACCGCCCACCCGACCCCGGCGGCGCACGCAGCCCGCGCCACCTGAGGAAGTGCTGTGCCGCTCACGGGTTCCAACACGATCCCTTCCGGCCGGGACTCGGCAGGATTCTGAATGGCTTTGAGGAGCCGCGTGCTTTGATCGACCGCATCGTTATTGGCAAAGGTAATCTCCGCATCGACCCCCAATTTCCGCGCGGCTTCTTGCGCAGAAACTGCCTGCGCCCTTTGAAAATCGTTATCCTGCGTATGAAGAGAGATCAGGAATCTCAGTTTTTTCATCCGGCTGCGAATCAACCCTCGCTCTCTCACCACGATACACGGCAGGCAGCGGAAAGTCTTGGGTCAATATCTTCCGTGATGCCGACGACCATCACCGCGAAATCACAACTGGAGTTCTCCAAGGAATGAGTTCTGAATGTGAATCGATGGAAAGCAGGCGAACTGAAGCTTCGAGTTGTGGGCAATGCCTCATCTCGTCTACCCCTTTTTGGAGCACCGGTTTGCGCTGCCTTACTGCCAACCGCCGCCGAGAGCCTTATACAACTGGACGAGACTCCTGTATTCATCGCCGCGCGCGGCTGCCAGCGTCAGTTCCGCGCCGAAAAGCGACCGCTGACCATCAAGAACTTCGAGATACGTCGTCGTTCCGCCCTTGTAGCGTAGCGTGGAAATGCGGACAGTTTCCTGCAAATCCGCAACCGTATCCTGCTGGCGTGCCCGTACCTGATGCAGTTTGTCGTACCCGATCAGAGCATCGGACACATCGCCAAAGGCGTGCTGAATCGCTTCTCGGTAGGCGATGAGGGCTTGCTCGTGTTGCGACTCGGCGAGGTGCAAATTCCCTTTTAGCGCTCCGCCTGTAAAGATTGGCTGGCTCACCTGCGCGCCGTAAGAATAAATGCCAAGCTGCGTCGTATTGTGACTCGAGAAGAGACTGTCTCGACCGAAAGAGCCTCCACCGGAGCCGGTCAGGGAGATCTGCGGAAAAAACTGTGCTTTGGCGACTCCGATGTCGGCATTCGCGGCAATCAGGATTTGCTCTGCTTCGCGAATGTCGGGCCGGCGCTCCAGGATCGAAGACGGTACACCGGGCGGAACTTCCGGCGGAAGCTTTTGATCGACAAGCGGAATCCCACGCGCGATGTCTTGCGGGTAGTTGCCGAGAAGAATGCTGAGGGCGTCTTCCTCCAGGCCAATTTGTCGCTCCAGATCTGGAATTTGCGAATTCGCCGTATCGAGGACTTGCTGCGCCTGAAGCACATCGAGCTTGGTGGCAACTCCGTGATCAAGTCGCAACTGGGTAAGCTTGACCGAATCGGTTTGTGTCTGGATGGTTTCGCGCGTGATCGCGAGTTGCAAATCCAGTTGCAGCAGTGTGAAGTAGTCAGTCGCGACGTCGCTGACCAAAGTGAGCACGACGACCTGGCGCGCATCTTCGGTCGCCAGCAGTTGGGCGCGAGCTGCTTCGTTGGCGCGGCGTAACTTTCCGAAGAAATCGAGCTGGAATGCCGCGTCCGCCGTCAACGTGAGGAAGTTGTAGCGGGACTGCTCCGCGTTTTCCTTGCCCCCGCTGAAATTGGCGTTGCCTCCCGCTTGTGGAAACAGACTTGAACGGGTAATCGCCAGCTGCGCCCGAGCAGCGTTGATGCGCTCGGTCGCGAGTTGCAGATCGTAATTCTGTTTCAGCGCTGTGCGTATGAGTTCCTGCAGCCTGGGATCTTGAAATACCTGCCACCAGGGAAGATCGGCATACGATGCACTCTGCGCCTGTAGCTGAGGATTGTCTGACAGGTCTCGGAAAGAATTCGGAGTCTGAACCGAAGGTCGATGATAGTTCGGGCCTACCGCGCATCCGGTAAGTAGGATCGAAAGCGATGCCACACTAAGCCATTTCGCGGTTCGCATATCACTAGCCCCCATTTACGCAAACTCCGCTTTCCCGCGGAACGCACTTCGAGTCCGTCAGTCTCCCGGCGCGGGTGAAGGCGCAGCCGGCAAGATGCCGGGTGCTGGTTCTTTTCCAGCGCTCCATTTCTCAACCATGTAAAAGACCCCGGGAACAAAGAAAATCCCGATCGCGCTTGCGGCCAACATTCCACCGATGACGGCCGTACCCATGATCTGCCGGGCAACAGCTCCAGCCCCACTTGCTGTCCACAACGGGACGCAGCCGAGAATAAACGCGAACGAGGTCATCAAAATGGGTCGCAGGCGCAGCCTCGCGCCTTCAAGCGCGGCATCGGCCAGCGGTCTTCCATTTTCATACTGGTCTTTTGCAAACTCGACGATCAAAATCGCGTTCTTTGCTGCCAGCCCAATCAGCATGATCAGGCCGATCTGTGCGTAGATATCGCTTTCCATCTGCACCATGTAAGGCGGAAAGAAAATGCCCTGCATAATCCGGCGCAGCCAGAGCACGAAAAATGCCCCAAAGACCGCCACCGGTGTGCTGAGCAGCACGCTGAAAGGAAGCGACCAGCTCTCATAAAGCGCCGCCAAAATCAGGAACACGAACA
>JASICF010000246.1 GCA_030044775.1 Candidatus Sulfotelmatobacter sp.
CAGTACGTAAAAGATGACGAAGCCTTTGACAAGATCATGCTCAAGCGCGCCGCCGATGGCCTGATCGTGCGCTACGGCGAAGGCGCGGCCAAGCTCGAGGGCGCTGCGCTGACGAAATTCATGAGCGTGCTCAAGGAGTATCTCGGCTTCTTCGATAAAGTGAACAAGCGCGTGCGCGACGAAGCGGTCACCGAGCTGCTGCCCAAACTCGATCTCTCGAAGAAAGCCGATTTCGAAGGCGACAAGAAAACGCCGTCGAAGAAAATCGAGAAGCTCGAAAAAGAATTGAAGCGCCTGCAAAAAGACCGCAAGTTCAAAGAGGTCGAAAGCCGCTTCGACGAAGAGCACAATTTGTGGGAAGTCCGTTACGTCAACGCGCAGGGCTCGGAACACGTTATCAACTGGGAGCTTGTCTCCAGTCCCGAGTGCCGGCAGTTGATTTCCAAATTCAAGCAGATCGAACCGTATCTCGAGCCGCCGTTCGTCGTGGAGGCTGTGGCCAAAACTGCAGCCCCGGGCGGCAATGGCGCGAGCGACGAGGGAGAAGAAGACGAAGGCACGGAGAAGGAAAATAAGGCCGAGAAGAAATCTGCGAAACCTGCTCTCAAGTCCAAGGTCGCCGCCGAGCCAGTCGAAAAAGCCACCGCGCGCGAGCTATTCGACTATGTGAAAAAAGAAGGCACCCGCGGCTACGACGTGCAGCGTTACAAAGGGTTGGGGGAAATGACCGCTCCGCAGCTTTGGGAAACCACCATGGATCCCGAGCGCCGCACCCTGCTTTCGGTGAAGCTCGAAGACATTGCCGAATGCGAAACCATCTTCACCACGCTTATGGGAGAAGACGTCGAAGCCCGCCGCAAATTCATCGAAGAAAACGCGCTCGACGTGAAGAACCTGGATATCTAACTTCAACGAACATCCGCCCCATGTCTCATCACGGCGTCATTCCGGAGCGCCGCGTTTTCGCTCAGCGGGGCGAGGAATCTCGCGCGGAATGCTGCCGTCCGCCGCTGCTTTTATGCCGGCTTTCTCCTCGCCACAATCGCCGCTCCCGCCGACAGCAGCGTCATCAGCGAAATGATTCCCAGCGAAATCACGCAATAGACGCACCACACGCCGAGGATGTCTTTTTCGACATGCGCTAGGTAAAGAGAAAATCCGAGGCCCACCAGCGCCATCGCCAGCACCACTCCGTAAGCTCGCCGTGCGGCGAGGAGGCCCATCAAAAAATATCCGGCCATGCCGATCGCCGCCACTGGAATTCCCCCGAGCAGCGCATACGGACTATGGTTGACGATGCCGCAATCCCAACGCTCGTTGATGCTGCACGGCGAATCCCCTGCCGTGCGGTAATGCTCGCGTAAGGCAAGCCCAGAAACGATAATGCCCAAAAGACCAAGAGTAATGAGGATGTATCTCATAAGTGCTCGAATTCAATCAACAATCCGCAATCATAAATCAACAATCCCTTAGCTCGCCGCGTGCGCTGCCGCCGCAACATCCTGCAGCAAATCCGGCGCTTCCCACGCTGCCCCGTGATACCAGCGATAGATTTTTCCATCCGCGGAAATCACGGCTGTGCTCAACGAGTGCGTGATCACCCCGTCGTTATCTTCGTAGGCCAGCGCGAAAAAATCTGCAAACTGCGGCAGTTCGGCTTTTGGAATAGCCGCGAATTCCCACCGCTGGAACAGCGCTGGATCTTTGCTTCCCGCGCACGAAAACCCGTAAGCCCGTAAAATTTTCGGCGTGTCGTGCGTTGGATCGAAGCTCACGCTCAGCAAATGTGTTTTGCCGTAGCGCGCCGGGTCGGCCTGAATTTCCTTGTCGATGGCGGCAAATGCGTGACTCACCCGCGGGCAGAAATCAGGAAACGGGCAGCGTGTATAGATCAGCGTCAGCAACAGCGTCTCCCCGCGATATTGACGCAGTGAGATTTGACGCCCGGCCTGGTTGATCAGCTTGAAATCCGGCACTTCCTCGCCCGGAGTCGGCACGTGCAAGCTCGCCGCTGGCTTTTCACTCGCCGGCACCTGCGTGTGCGCCGTGACTTTCACATTTTCCAGCCAATAGCTATTTGGCTCGACCACGACATCGGCGGTGATCACATCGCCCGGCTGCAACTCGTTGAGCAGCGACGCCGGCTGGATTTTGTAGGGCATTACCATTTTTTCCATAAAGCCCTGGATCGGCTCGTTATCCACATCCGCCGTGCCCGCGTTCTTATCAATCGAAATCACCGTCCCCTTCAGCGTGTAGCGCTTGGGCTGCGTGCTCGCGCTGCGATTGCACGAGGCCAACAGGGCCAAGGACGCTCCCAGCCACAGCAGCGCAACGGACCGGCGGCAATTCGACTTGAATGACATGCTTCACCCATTATCTCCGATCACGTCGCGGCGATCACTAATTTCGGTGGCAATGACGTTTCGTTTACGTTCGCCATCTCATCATCCGTTTTCAGGAGATTGCCGCGGGGTCAATAGTGAAATCGGTAACGGAATTCTATATAAAGCTGTCGCGGATCGTTCCAGTGAAACCCGCCGAAGGTCAAGCTGTTGTCGAGCTGCACGCGTCTGTTGGCAACGTTGAGCGCGTCAACCGAAACTGCATATTTTTCCGCAAAGGTTTTTCCCAGGGCGATGTCGAACGTTGTATGTCCGGGCAAATAATTCCCCGGATACTGCAAACCCGGCAATCCGTTGGTGAATCCCGAACCGTAATAGACGTTCGCTGAAGCGTA
>JASICF010000247.1 GCA_030044775.1 Candidatus Sulfotelmatobacter sp.
TCCCTGCTGACGGTGCTGACGACGCAAAACGTCAGCCTGGTAGTTCCGGTCACGGCCCTCAATTACGGTGCAGGTGCGCTGGGCGGAAGATTGATTCTCGGCGAGAAGGTTTCCGCCAGACGCTGGATTGGGGTGATGGTGGTTTGTGTGGGCGTTGCGGTTGTAGTTCTGGGAGGCAGATGAGCGCTCCGGTTGTGAATCTGGAAATTGCGGTGTTACCATAGATGTTTCGGCATAAATAAATAGCTGTGAGCGCTTTAGCTCGGTTCTGCGATTTCACCGGTTTCCGCTGGCCGGCTCGCGAGATCGGAATCTGATCACCAAGGCGCGATCGAGGTACACCCACTTGTGTGGAATCGTTGGCTTTACTCACAAACATTCGGTACCTGATCCGGACCGGATTCAAAGCGCTGTTGCTACGCTGATTCATCGGGGGCCCGACCAGCAGGGCGTGTTCGAATCCAGCGTGTGCTCGCTCGGCGGAGCGCGTCTTAAGATCCTTGACCTTGGGTCGGGTGATCAGCCCATCTTTTCCGATGACGGCAACGTGGTCATCGTTTTCAACGGCGAAATCTACAATCACCTGGAACTGCGCGGCGAACTGGAGAAACTGGGCCACCAATTTCACTCGCACTGCGATACCGAGACGGTGTTGCGCTCGTTTTTGCAATGGGATACCGATTGTTTCTCGCGCCTGCGGGGCATGTTTGCCATCGCGCTGTGGACGAAATCGACCAAGCGGCTGGTGCTGGCGCGGGACCGCATGGGAATCAAGCCGCTCTACGTGATGCGCCGCGGAGAAGACCTTTATTTCGGCTCGGAACTAAAAGCAATCCTGATCCATCCGGAGATCGAGCGGCAACTCAGCCTGGACGGGCTCGACTGCTACCTCTCGCTGAACTATGTGCCCTCGCCCTGGACGCTGATTGAGGGGATTGAGAAACTCCCGCCGGGGCAATGGCTGGAGTGGCGCGATGGCCGGGTCGTTTGCGATTCGTACTGGCGGCTGCCCTTCGCAGAAACCAGCAACTGGACGCTGGAAGCCGCGAAGGAACAACTGGACGGGTTGCTAAGGCAATCGATCCGCGAGCACCTGCTGTCGGATGTTCCGCTCGGCATGTGGCTGAGCGGTGGCATTGACTCGTCGACGATTTTGCATTATGCCGCTACCGAATCGACCGCGCCGATCAAGACGTTTTCCATCTCATTCCAGGGCAGAAGCTTTGACGAATCCTCTTATATTCGCGAGGTCGCGCAGCAATACCAGACCGACCATGAGCAACTCGATCTCAATCCCGAAGTCGACCTGCTCGGCGCGATAGAGGAGTTTACCTACTACTCCGATGAGCCATCTGCCGACGCTGGGGCGCTGCCGGTGTGGTTTCTTTCCAAACTGAGCAAGACGAAAACCACCGTGAGCCTGAGTGGGGAAGGCGCTGACGAGCTTTTCGGCGGCTACCTTACTCACCGGGCGAATCGCCTCGCCGCTTTCGCTCGCCAGCTGCCGAGTAAACTTTTGCACAGTGGGCTGGAAGCATTACGGTTTTGGCCGGCGTCGGATGAAAAAATCAGTTTTGAGTACCAACTAAAGCGATTTCTCGAGGGCAGCCAGATGGCGCCCGAGCGGGCGCATGTGTATTGGAACGGAACTTTTTCGGACAAGCAAAAAAGGGGATTGTTGCGTGCGGAACTTCCACATGCGCTGGCCTCGACTCTCGGCGAATTGCGCGGCCGTTTTTCGGAGGATCGGGCGGCGAGCAACGATCTCGCGCCCTTCTTGTGGTTCGATCAGCGGTACTACCTTCCCGACGACATTCTCAACAAAGCGGATCGCATGAGCATGGCGCACTCGCTGGAAGTGCGTCCGCCGTTCCTCGATCATCGAATCGTGGAATTCGCGGCGTCTTTGCCGGCCGATCTGAAAATTCGCGGTTCGCGGCAGAAGGTGCTTCTAAAAGAATTGATGCGCCACAAGTTGCCGCCTTCGGTTCTTCGCCGCAAGAAGATCGGATTCGATATTCCGGCGCATGACTGGCTGCGCGGTTGCCTGCGGCCGCTGATGCTCGACGTTCTGCTGGACGGTTCCTCCGATGATTCGCGACTGTTCCGCCGGGACGCGATCGAGACTTATATCCGCCAACACCTGGAGAGAAAAATCAATGTTGGATATCACCTATGGGGTCTGATGGTGCTGTTTCTGTGGATGAAAAGGTGGCGGGTTCAAGCCGCAGCCGCGCGCGAGACGAGGGTCCTGGTTCCGGAAAAAGCTGGTATCTATATTTAGTGGTTCTGCTCATCTCGGGAGCCATCTATCTCGGCTGTATTGTCTCTCCTCCATCCCTGATGGATGATGTGGATGCCGTTCAGGCGCAGATCTCGCGCAATATGCTTACTTCCGGCGATTGGGTCACGGCGCGGCTGGATGGCGTGGCCTATCTTGAAAAGGCTCCGCTTTTGTATTGGGCGATCGCGGTGACTTACAAGATCTTTGGCGTGCACGATTGGGCGGCGCGCATTCCGATCGCCCTGTCTGCAATTGGTTTGTGCTTTGTGGTCACGGCGTTCGGCGTCTGGGCATTCGGCAAGCGAGCCGGATTTTATTCGGGACTTTGCATCGGGACGTGCGTCGGTATTTTTTTATTTACCCGGGTTTTAATCCCTGACGTCATCATCACGCTGACAATCGCATGCGCCTTGTGGGCGTTTTTGCGGGCACTGGATGAAGAGGAACCACAGCCGCGTTTTTGGGCCGCCGTGATGGCCGTGAATCTCGGTTTGGGTTTGCTGCTGAAGAGCTTGATCGGAGTCGTTTTTCCCCTTGGCGCGGGGATCGTCTACCTCGCGGTCACGCACCAGCTTTTTTCCAGAGCCGTATGGAGACGATTGCATCTGGTAAGCGGAGCGGTGATTATCCTGCTAATCGCGGCGCCCTGGCATGTGCTGGCGACGTTGCGCAACCCTCCA
>JASICF010000248.1 GCA_030044775.1 Candidatus Sulfotelmatobacter sp.
AAGTATGTCTTCAAGAAATCCGACAAGTCGGCGAAGAGTTCCGACGATATGGTGAAGTTTTATGCGAAGTGGGTGAATGATTATCCGATTGTTTCGCTGGAAGATGGATTATCGGAAGAGGATTGGGATGGCTGGGCGAATCTGACGAAAGAGCTGGGCGGAAAAATTCAACTGGTTGGCGACGATATTTTCGTCACTAACATTCAATTCCTGCAAGAAGGAATCGATAAAAGCGTGGCAAATTCGATTCTGATCAAGGTCAATCAAATCGGCACCGTCAGCGAAACCCTCGATGCTATCGATCTCGCGCGGCGCAACGGCTACACGTCGGTGATCTCGCACCGCTCGGGCGAAACGGAAGATACGTTTATCGCCGATCTCGCTGTCGCCACCGGCGCAGGGCAAATCAAAACCGGCTCGGCCTCGCGCACGGACCGAATTGCAAAATACAACCAGTTGTTGCGAATCGAAAGCGAGCTGGGAGACTCGGCAAGATTTCTGGGGTTGAAGGCGCTGAATTATCGAGGATGACATGGACCTGCGCCCGTGGGCCGGAGTGCTACTGCTCCTCGCCTGGATAGGCACCTCATATCTCAGGGCAAGAGCCCGTCGTCGGTCCGGCGCCGTAGGCAGCTTTGGGCATCCGATTCTCGACAACTTTCTGCTCCTCTTTTCTGTTCTTCTTCTGGTTTTTGCGCTCATGGCAGCGCTTTGGTTCTTCAAAGGGAACAGTTCTCACCCGATCAAGGAGAGGCTTGTCGGATATTCCCTCTTGCTCGGGGCTGGCGGCTTCTTGACGTGGTACTGCAACCGTCTATTACGTCGCAGATAGGAACCAAGGTAAGCGCAAACGCCAAATCGGGCGCGCTATAATCTTCCTCATGCCCGACAGCGAGATCATCTTTTCCGTTCAGGAATCTCCCGAAGGCGGCTACGAGGCTCGTGCGCTTGGCTACTCCATCTTTACTCAGGCCGACACGATGGATGAACTCAAGCGAAATGTACGCGAAGCCGTTCAGTGCCACTTCGATGAAGGACAGGCACCCCCGGTTATTCGCCTGCACACAGTAAAGGATGAGGTTATCTCGGCTTGAGACTGCCGCGTGATCTCTCGGGTCACGACCTCATCAAACTGCTGCGACGCTATGGTTATGAGCAGACCCGGCAGGTAGGCAGTCACATAAGGTTACGATCTGCCTTGCGCGGTTACCCGCATTACGTCACCATCCCCGATCATGACCAGTTGCGTCTTGGCACCCTAAATGCGATCCTCTCCGACGTCGCCGACTATCTAGGCAGGGAGCGGCCAGCTATTGTGTTAGAGCTGTTCGGAAAATAGAAGCTAGAATCCCATCCTGTCATCCGCGCTCGGGCCGTACGTTGAGGGCAATGGCACGTTGTTCAGCCGCAGATAGACTCCCAACTGCGCGCGATGATGCACCAGGTGATTCAAAAACATCTGCCGGTAAGCCATGAAACGCGAGCCGCTGAAAATCGGCTTGCTCTGAAAACTCAGTTTCCAGTCCTCGGTCCAAGCGGAATCCGGGACACTTTTTAGCGCGCCGCGAACTTTGTTCGCGCCTTCATCGAAAGCCTTCAACAATCCAGCCTTCTCAAATGGAGGCCGTTCGCGGTTGGGTCCGGCTCCAAAATCCAGGCTGGGAGTGGTGAGAATCGTGAGTCCAAACCCCGCCAGCTCGGCTACGTGAGGCGCCAGTTTTTCGAGCGGCGTGGATTTGGTATGTGGCACAAAACCGGTCTTATCGAACGGTACGCGTTCCAGCATGGTGCGTGTGGTTTTCAGTTCGGCATCGAGCTCTGGAAGAAGAAGTTCGCTGATCGGCATAAAGCCCTCCGCAAGGCAATATACCGGATGCCTGCGTCATTGGCCAGAACTATTTTCGCCATTTCTTCGCTATCAAAATTCCACCTCTTGGCGGCCTGAAAAGGTGGGAGGATAATCACGCGGTTAGGTCAACCCGATTCATGACTTCGCTATAATTCGGCAAGCTTCCTTATGTTTCGTCCCAAACCTCTCATCCTCATCATCCTCGACGGCTGGGGATACCGCGCCGAATCGAACGCCAACGCCATAGCGATGGCACGCAAACCCACCTACGACCGCTTGCTGCGCGAATATCCCAACACACTGATTCACACCAGCGGCCCCTTCGTCGGGCTTCCCGAAGGCCAAATGGGCAATAGCGAAGTCGGGCATCTCAATATCGGTGCCGGCCGCATCGTCCACATGGACATCACGCGCATCGACCTGATGATCCAGACCGGCGAATTCTTTTCTCATCCGGTTCTTCTCGCGGCCATGAAGCATGCGGCTCAGGGCCAGCGCCGTCTGCATCTTTTCGGACTCGTCTCCGACGGCGGCGTGCACTCGCAGCAAGCTCATCTTTACGCGTTGTTGAAAATGGCGAAGCAACAAGGACTCGACCGGGTGTTCGTTCACGCCTTCATGGATGGCCGCGACACGCTGCCCACCAACGGAGCGGGATACCTCGAGCAGCTTCAGCAGAAAATGCGCGAATACAACTGCGGCAAAATCGCCACGGTGAATGGACGTTACTACGCGATGGATCGTGACCGGCGCTGGGAGCGCATCGCGAAGGCGTATAGCGCCATGGTCTTCGCTGACGCTGAAGGAGGTAAGCAAGCCGATCCGGTGCAGGGCATGAAAGATTCTTATAACAAAGGAGTCACCGACGAGTTTGTCGTGCCTTTTGTCTGCACCGAAAAAAATGGCCAGCCCGTCGCAACGATTCGCGACGACGATTCGTGCATCTGCTTCAACTTTCGCGCCGATCGCGTCCGCCAGATCACCCGCGCTCTCGCCCGCAACAGCGGATTGAACCCGCAGGGCGGCAGTGACCTGCCCGGCGCCGCCGATTTGGACTCAACCATCCCGCGCGATCGTGTCCCGAAAAATCTGCACTACGTTTGCATGACCCAGTACGACAAGAGTTTTTCGCTGCCGGTTGTCGTTCTGCCTGAATCGATGGCAAACATTCTGGCCAACGTCATGGGCGGGTTGAACATGCGCAATTTGCGCGTTGCTGAAACCGAGAAGTACGCGCACGTAACATACTTCTTCAACGGCGGCGTAGAGCAGCCGTTCCCTGGCGAAGAACGCATCCTGGTGCAATCGCCGAAAGTGGCGACCTACGATCTGAAGCCGGAAATGAGCGCCTCGGGAATTGCAGATGCCGTCGTCAA
>JASICF010000249.1 GCA_030044775.1 Candidatus Sulfotelmatobacter sp.
CCAGAAGGAGCTACCAGGGCTTACAAGCGCTCGCTTGGGAACTTCTCGACGCTTTCACACACTTTCGAAATAGAGCGTCCAGATTGCACATTCCGCGAAATCAGACCGGGTTAACCGAAGTCCAACCGATCACGCTGGGTCGAATGGCAAAGGACGATTGAAGAAAATTATACTCAGAAGAATGTGATTTTGGAACCGGCCCGCTAAAATTCCTGCGGCAAACGCACCGCAACATTCGGTTACTGCGGATGCGGTGGATCGGTTGGGGTAGGCTGGGAACCCGACGACGGATCGGGTTGAGACTTGGCAGGAGGCGTGGAGGACGATGCAGGAGAAGCGGAAACCGAAGCGTGCATTGACGTGGCAGCCGACCGTGTTTCGTGTGCGGGAGTCGGATCGCTTGTCATAGCACTCTCAGGATTCAGCAGATGATCGTGGCTCGGTCCCAGTCCGAGGCTGATGAGAGCGCGGGAATCTGGCACGGTTTTCGATTGCCAACCGTGATCGGCTTGATAACGGCGCATCGCGTCTTCGCTGTCCTGGTTCCAGGTTCCCTCGGCTTTTGGGCTCAGGTAATGAGCCCGGATCAGCGCTTGTTGAATTTCATGCGCACGTTCAGGATCGATCTTCTGCTGGCCGCGCGCTGTCCTGCGTCTTGAACTTGATCGCGAGTTGCGGTAACGGGACTTTGTTGTGATGGCAGAATGCGAGGTGGTTTTGCGCTTCGCAGTTGCCGCCGGCTGAGCCTCGGCAGGAGTCGTCCCGGATGCCGTTGCGGCGGCATCCTGCGCATGAATCCCCGTCACACCATAGCCACAAAACATCGCGAGACTGACGGCGGCGCATAGCCACACGCTCCGAATATTTTGGGCCAGCCGAAGTCTCAATATTAACCCCCAAAACGAAAGAAACGCCGCCATCGGGCTTGGTTGCTGCGGTTTGCGCAGAGAGTTGCGCAAGGCTGTTCGCAGAAAGCAATGCCCAGCGAGATCTGGCATTGTAATCATCCCCGATCCGGGGACGGAATGCCAGTTCTCGCCGGGCTGCCAATGGTTACGGAAGTGTCCCTGGCAAGAACACGGTACCGTCCTGCGCCGTTGCGCCGCGTGGGCGCACGAGGAACACGACGTCCTCGCCGCTCTTTAAGCTGGCCTCGATCCGCGCCAAATCCTGCTCACTGTTGACCGGCTGTTTATTGATTTCAAGGATCACATCGCCACGATTCAAATTCACATCATCGGCGAACGATCCCGGCTTCACATCTTCCACGATCACGCCTTTGCCAGCCGGCATGTCGAGCCGCTCGGCCATCTCGGGCGTCAGTTTCCGCACGGTGAGACCGAACTTGCTTTGCTTGGGCGTGCTCTCGTCGTTATCGTTATCATCCTCGTTCAATCGTGTCGCGAACAATTTGGCGCGATCTGCGACCGTAACCGTGGTCTGTTCCAACTTTCCGTTGCGCACAAAACCCAGCTCGATTTTCGTTCCCGGTTTGCGCGAAGCGATGTCGTCGACCAGCATCGTTCCCTTGGTAACTTTCTTGCCATCGATCGTCGTAATCGTATCGCCAACCTTCAAGCCAGCCTGATCCGCCGGAGTGCCAGGCACTACGTCGGAGATCGTCACCCCAGAGCCGTTACCATAAACCCGTGTTATGGCCGGATTTTCCACCGAGTTGAACATAATGCCGATGGAACCGCGCGCAACGCGATGTTCCGGCCCGATCAACTGGTTATAAACCTGAACTACAGTGTTCGAAGGCAAAGAAAATCCGACCCCGGCATAGGCGTTGGTGTCGCTCAAAATCGCTGTGTTGATGCCAATCACTTCGCCGTTCATATTGACCAGCGGCCCACCCGAGTTGCCCGGATTAATGGCAGCGTCGGTTTGAATGAAGCTCTGGAATTGCCGCTGAGGCACAATGTCCCGCCCCTTGGCGGAAATGATTCCCGCTGTGACGGTGCCAACCTGCCCGAAAGGGCTGCCTATTGCCAGCACCCAATCGCCGACCTCCATACTGTCGGAATTCCCCATCTTTGCCACTGGCACAGTTCGGTTCAGGTCGATCTTGATTACCGCAAGATCAGTTTCCTGATCCTGCCCGATCACGCGGGCGTCGTGCTGAATGCCGGGAGGATCGTCTTGCAGGCGGACGCGGATGCGGTCCGCCTTCTCGATCACGTGACGATTGGTCACGATGTAACCTTTCGGATCCACAATCACGCCCGATCCCAGCGAGCGCTCGCGAATCGAACCTTCATCCCCTCCACCGCCGAGCGGACCGCCCTGATCACCCTGACCGCCGGGTCCGCGGAAGAAGTGATTAAAAAAGTCGTCCATGCTCCCGCCGCCATCGTTGTCCTGGTCCTGATCGTCGTCGGGGTTTTGCCGCCTGCGGTGAGGCGTCTTGATCATCGTTTCAGTGTTGATGTTCACGACACTCGGGCCCAGCTGTTTGGCGATCTGGGAAAACGCGCTCGAAAGCTGCTGCGGCGAGGGAATAGTCAGCGGAGTCGCATCGGAAGACTTCTGCCCCTCTTTACCCTTTACTCCGAAAGAAATGACCGTGCCGATCAAAATGCCGACGGCCAGCGTCGCCACAATGCTTAACAAATACGTCCAGCGACGCGCCTTGACGCTCTCCCGAACATCCTGCGAATCCATACTGACTTGCCTCCAATATCTACAAACTACGCATTATACGCGATCCCCCGAGGTGGCCGCCGGGCATCGCTTGCATGGCACAACACCTTCCACCTCGGCCCGACAACGTCAGATCGCGTGCGCCATTCACTTCACTTCGTACACCGTTTTCCCCCCGACTACCGTGCGTAGAACGTTTGTGCGCAAAATTTCTTGCGGCGGGATGGCCGTTACGTCACGGTCGAGAACCACGAAATCGGCCAGCATTCCCGGCTGAAGCTTGCCTTTCTCTTTCTCTTCAAATTCTGCGAAGGCCGCCCCAGTTGTATAAGCCGCAATGGCCTGGTCGGTAGTAAGTTTCTGCTCGGGAAAATATTCCTGCTCGCCGTCTTCGCTTTTGCGCGTGACCGCGGCGTAAAGTCCCCGAAACGGCGTGACCGGCTCAACCGGATAATCCGTGCCGAATGCGAGCGTCACTCCTTCATCGATAAAACTCGCCCACGCGTAGGAAGTTGCGGCACGCTTCGCTCCGATGCGGTCTTCAACCCAGCGCATATCGGTCAACACGTGACTGGGCTGCATCGAGGCGATCACGTTCAGTTGTTTAAAACGCTCGATCTGCTCCGGCGTCGTGACCTGGGCATGCTCGACACGAAAACGAAAGTCATCGCCGCCGTCGGGAGCTTTCACGTTCTGCTCGCCCGCGGCTTTTTCGGCGACGGCAAAAGCGTCCAGCGCCATCTGCACACCCTTGTCTCCAATGGCGTGGAACCCCAATTGATATCCGGCCAGCACGCGTTCTCGCGCCATTTCATTCAGTTTGTCCGGTTCGTAGCGAGGTAAGCCGGAATTTTTCGAATCATCCGAATAGGGCTCCAGCAGCGCTGCCGTGTGCCCGCCGAGCGATCCATCCATGAAGCCTTTCAACATTCCCGTGTGCAGCATCAGGTCGGCTCGCGGATGCGAATCGCGTTTACGCTTCAATTCATCGATTGAGTCATTGAAGGGCAGCCACTCGGAGATGCGTGCAGTCAGCCTGTTTTCCTTTTCCAGTTCTTCGTAGATCTGAAAATTCTCCCACGCTGGCGAATAATCCTGCGTGGAAGTGATCCCGTGCTCCGCGAGGTCGGCCAAAGCGACAACCAGCGCCTGCCGCCGCTGTTCCCGCGTCGGCGGAGGAATCACTTTTCTCACTGCGCCCTGCGCGGCATCACGCAAAAGTCCTGTAGGCTGGCCGTTTTCGTCGTGATCGATTTTTCCACCCAGAGGATCAGGAGTACTTTTTGTTACTCCCGCCAACTCAAATGCCTTTGTATTCGCCACGGCAAGATGCCCGTCAACTCGATCCAGAAACACCGGATGGCCGCCAGAAATGTCATCGAGGTCTTTTCGGCTGGGCAAGGTTTTTGAGGGCCACAAAGTTTCGTCCCATCCGCCGCCCAGAATCCATTCGTCGGGACGCGCGCTCTCGACCTTGGCTTTCACTCGCTCGCGGAATTCCTGGA
>JASICF010000250.1 GCA_030044775.1 Candidatus Sulfotelmatobacter sp.
TAGAACACTATGCCCTTCAGCATTGTCATGCCCGCCCTCGAGATGGCGCAGGAAACCGGCAAGCTCATTGCCTGGCGCAAGCGGGAGGGCGACCGCGTCACGAAAGGCGAACCGCTCCTCGAGATTGAAACCGACAAAGCAGTGCTCGAAGTGGAAGCGCCGGCGGACGGAATCCTCGCGGGAATCTCAGCTCAAGCCGGAGTGGATATTCCCGTGGGTCAGACCATCGCCTGGATTGTGGCTTCAGGCGAAGAACTGCCTGCCTCTGCCGCGCCGGCGGCACGAGCAAAAACTGAATTGCACGCCGCGAGCGCAGAAGAGAAGACTGCACAATCTTCCGCCACGCAACGTGCGAGAATTTCCCCCAAAGCCCGCCGCCTTGCAAGAGAACTTGGTGTGAGTATCGAAGCACTCCACGGCTCCGGCCCCGGCGGGGAGATTCTTGCCTCGGATGTTCAAGGCGCCGCTTCAGTTGCTTCAGGCGGTGCGCCGGCCGAGAGAGAACCAGAGAGGATCGAAATCCCCGGAACAGTTGGTCGCTTGGTGGCCGAGCGCACGACGCAAAGCTGGACCACCGTTCCACATTTTTTTGTTTCGCGCGAAATCGAGGCGTCCGCGCTAAACCAGTACAGGGGAAAACTCACTTCAGAAATCGAGCGCGCGCAGAACATTCGAATCACTCATACGGATCTTTTGATAGCGCTCACGGCGCGAGCCTTACTCAGGCATCCACGAGTGAACTCAAGCTGGACTCCGCAAGGCATTCGCCTTCACGGCCACGTGAATATGGCCATAGCCATCGGGGTGAACGACGGCGTGGTGGCGGCAGTGATTCCCAATGCACACACCGCCACCATCGCCGACATTGCGAATCAGCGCCAGCAACTGTCCGAGCGTGCCCGCGGCGGCAAATTGCGCCCCGCCGATCTGGCCGAAGCCACGTTCACGATCAGCAATCTGGGCATGTATCACGTCGATACATTCTCCGCCATCATTACCCCGCCGCAGGCCGCGATTCTCGCGGTAGGCAGCATCTCCGATCGAGTCGTTGCCTTCGATGGCGCGCCCGCGGTTCGCCCCATGATGACGCTAACGCTTTCCTGCGATCATCGCGTCGTCGATGGTGCTCGCGCCGCCATGTTTCTGAATGATCTGAAAGATGCGATCGCCGACCCGGAAAAGTGGCTCGCCTGAGCCGCTGATTTTTCCGTTTGAAAACTATTCTTTGGGGCGAGAAGCTCGACCGTCCGTGGCATACTCATTCTTCGCAATTTCGAGGAGGTCCATGCGCCGTTCAATCCTTGCATTTTTCGTTATTGCTCTTTTTCTCGATTCCGCTATCGCCAATTCTCCGCAACCCAGCGACAACGCTCCGCTCGAGGGATTCTCGGCGCAGCACGCACTGACCGAGCGCGAATGGGAAAGCAAGTTCCGCGCGATTCCGATCGCACAGAACCAGCGCGACTACATGCAGTTGCTCAGCGCGCGCCCCCATCACGTGGGCTCGCCCTACGATAAGCAAAATGCCGAGTGGATTCTCTCCAAATTCAAGGAGTGGGGCCTCGACGCGCACATCGAAACGTTCCACGTGCTTTTCCCTACGCCCAAGCGCCGCGTGCTCGAGATGATCGCACCAACGAAGTACGTCGCTAAACTTCAGGAGCCGGTGGTTTCTGAAGATCCAACCTCCAATCAGCGTGACGAGCAGCTCCCCACTTACAATGCTTATTCGCACGACGGGGATGTTACCGCCCCGCTCGTCTACGTGAATTACGGCCTGCGCGACGATTACGACCAACTGCAGCGCCTGGGAGTATCCGTGAAAGGTGCGATTGTGATTGCGCGCTACGGCAATTCGTGGCGCGGCATGAAACCGAAAATTGCCGCCGAGCATGGAGCGGTGGGCTGCATCATTTACTCCGATCCCAAAGACGATGGCTACTTTGACGGCGACGTTTTCCCCAAGGGGCCCATGCGTCCCGATCAGGGTGTTCAGCGCGGCAGCGTCATGGATTTCGCATCGAACTATCCCGGCGACCCGCTCACTTTCGATCGCGGCGATCCCAATGCCCCGCACTACACCGCGAGTGATGCTCCCAGCATCACGAAAATTCCCACATTACCAATCTCCTATGGCGACGCGCAGCCGTTGCTCACCGCGCTCACCGGTCCGCTGGCGCCCGAAGAATGGCGTGGCGCTTTACCAATTCCTTATCACGTCGGCCCGGGCGCGGCCAAAGTACATCTCGTCGTTGAATCGAACTGGGATGTTAAAGATGTGAACGACATTATCGCCCGCATTCCCGGCTCCTCCGAGCCCGATGAATGGGTCGTGCGCGGCAATCATCACGATGGTTGGGTGAACGGCGCGGAGGATCCCACCGCTGGCCAGGTCGCGTTGCTGGAAGAGGCCCGCTCTTTTGGGGAGCTTATAAAGCAGGGCTGGAAGCCGAAGCGGACGATCATCTACTGCGCGTGGGATGGCGAGGAACCCATGCTCCTGGGCTCAACCGCATGGGCGGAAACCCACGGCCGCGAACTGCAGGCGCACGCAGCCGTCTATATCAATTCTGATAGCAACGGCCGCGGCTTTCTTCTTATGGAGGGTTCCCACTCGCTCGAACATCTCATGAACGATGTAGCGCGGAACATCGCAGACCCGGAAAGCAAGCTTTCAGTCTTCGATCGTGAGCATATGGCAAAGATCGTGGACGCGAAGTCAGAAGACGACCGAAAAGAGTTGCGCCAGCGTACTGACCTGCGCATGGCTGCTTTGGGTTCCGGCACTGATTACACCGCGTTCATTGATCATCTCGGCGTTGCATCACTCAATCTCGCTTACTTCGGAGAGGACGACGGTGGCATTTACCACTCGATCTACGACGACTTTTACTGGTACACACATTTTTCTGACACGAACTTCGTCTACGGCGTTGCATTGTCGCAAACCATCGGCACCGCAGTGATGCGAATGGCCGACGCCGATGTTCTTCCTTACGAGTTCACCGACTTCGCGGATACGATGCAGAAATATACGAAGGATCTGAAGAAGCTTTTAGAGGAAAAACAAGATGAGGCTCGCGAACGCGAGCAGGAGCTGAAGGATAACGCCTTTCAGGCTGCGTTCGATCCGCGTCATCCAACCGTCGCTCCGCCGCCGGAAGACATTCCTCCGTATTTGAATTTCGCGCCGCTCGAGAACGCTCTCGCGGCACTTAATAAAAGCGCCGAGGGTTACAAGGCCGCCTTCAATAAAGCCGA
>JASICF010000251.1 GCA_030044775.1 Candidatus Sulfotelmatobacter sp.
CTCCACAGACATTTCGGTTGCAGGAATGCACAAACCTTCGGTTCTAGCGGCGGGCCGATTTCTCTGCCTCGAGCGGCTCCGCCTGGAGCTTTCCGTTTTTCTTCAGCAGGATTTCCACTTTGCCTTCAGCCTGCTCCAACTCCTTGCGACACGCCGAGGAAAGGTTGATTCCTTCTTCAAAGAGCGTGAGGCTCTTCTCTAACGGCACTTCTCCCTTTTCCAGCTCCTGGACGATTCCTTCCAGTCGCTGAAGGCACTCTTCAAATTTTGCCAACGGAATTTGCTCCCGTATTTATTTTAATGCTACTCGTGGCTGGAAGGGTTCATGATTTTTTCGGCAGGGCGCAATAAATGGAAATGGATTTTCAATCTGGGACCGATGCCACCGCGAACCGACGTTCCACCTATCTTCAGACGGCCGGCTCCGCTCGTGCAGTAAAACACTTTATTGCGGCGCTCCACCTGGCGTCGAGGGCATTTGCTGGCAGTTGTCGGGATGGGTGAACAGCGAGGCCGGCGGTTCATCCAGGCTGATGTCTTTGTATTCGAGCGTCATTACTCCGTGGCTGCCTTGCATCTCGATCTTGACCGGAAATCCCTTCAGGTCTTGCGCTTCCCATACTTTCATTTTGGTGGGCTGACCGTCGTGCGGAGTGACGGTCACGTTCTCGACCTTGCAGGAGTGGCCGTCGACGGTTTCGGTGCCGGCGGGCGAGCGGTCGATGGTGCCATCCTGGGCCTCGGAGAAAGGATTCCGCCCCATGGGGCGGGATATCTGCATGCACATGTTATTCATCACCATGTAATTGACATGCTGCGTCATGTCCATAACCATGTATCCCATGCTGCCCATCGACGTTCTCATCTTGTCGCCGGAGCGGTAGATCTTCATGTCGCCCTGCATCCCGTGACCCTTGGCGGCAGCCGCAGATGCCCCGCTCATCACCACGGTGGCGGAAAATTGCTTTATCTCGAATGGATTCTGCGCTTGCGCAACTCCTCCCGCGCAGAAAAAAGCCCCGCAGAACAGCGCCAGCCAAGTCATGGCTTTGAGACGGTTCGTCATCATCGTGCTTCTCCTTGACGCAAATCTTTCTGCTCACCCAAGATGCCCGGCAGTGTACACCATTTCCGCGAGTGCGATGACCTCAAAAATGATGTGATTCGCCGATGCATTACCCCGTGCAGAATTCTGAATACTGGCACGCTCGATTAAAATCAAATTGAAATCAGCCATGCCAGACGCTCCCGCAACTCGTAACCATTCGGCCGCCGCCGAGCCAAAGCTGACGATCGGCGTGCTCGCTCTGCAGGGCGATTTCGACGCCCACCGCCGCCGTCTCGAAGAACTCGGCGCGAAAGTCGTGCTGGTCAAAAAACCCTCCGATCTCGATGCCATCGACGGCCTCGTCATCCCCGGCGGCGAATCGGGAACGTTTTTGAAATTACTGGGCGAAGACGGTTTCGACAAACTGCGGCAGTTCGTTCGTCTGAAACCCACTTTCGGCACCTGCGCCGGCGCAATTCTATTGGCGAAAGAGGTCGAGAATCCCCGGCAAGCCGGCCTTGGCGCCATCGATATCGTCATTCGCCGCAACGCCTACGGCAGGCAAATCGACAGTTCGATTCGGGAAGGGAAGCTTCTGCAATCGAACGGCGACCCGCCCGCAGATTCACCGATCGAGATGGTCTTCATTCGCGCCCCCAGAATTGAGCGCGTCGGCCCCGGCGTGGAAGTACTCGCGACCGAAAGCGGAGATCCAGTCGCGGTCCGGCAGGGAAGAGCGATGGCGGCAACGTTCCACCCGGAGTTGTCGGAAGACACGCGAGTACACCAGGCATTTTTGGATCTGGTGCTGGAGGCCTTCCGGAACTAGCGGAGTCGTCGCCAACGCACAGGCGTAATCCAGGCAACCGGAAACGCTCTTGCAGATTATTTCACCGGCAGGAACTCAATCTTCACATCGCGTGCAGCACGCTTGAAGTCGAAATCGGCGGTGAGCAGAACCCCGCCCTCAATCTCTGCCGCCAGAGCAACGCCGAAAGCATCGACGTAGGGTATTTTCCTCTCAACCTTGACGAGCGCGGCCTTGACTGAGCGTTCGGCGTCGGCTTCAATGACCCGCAAGCCGAATGAGTTTAAGAAAGAAAGTCCCGTTTCCATCGCCTTTCTTCCGCGGATCTTGCACAGCATTCCCGCCGTCTCGCCCCAATGGGGAGCGGCAATCACTGCCTCACAAGTCCCATCCAAATGAGACTTGATGATCTCTTCCACCCTTTCGGCGCCCGCTTCGCCGTCGAAATAACGCAATAGTGCGCTGGAATCGAGGACGAAGGTTACCATTTTTCTTTGCGGCTCCGCTCGCGCCGCAATTCGTCAGAAAGGGATGGCTTGCCGGAAAACATTCCGCGGACCTTTTCCACCAGTTCCTTTGTGACCGGTTCAAGCACGATCCGCGATCCTTCCTGTGTGACTGCAATTCGCATCCCCGGTGTAATGCCCAAAGCTGATCGCATTTCGGCCGGAATGACGAACTGTCCTTTCGTGCTTACCGTTGTGATCTGTCGATTCATGCTTACATTATACATAAAGTAAGACAACCGCGCGGGAATCAAAAAAGCGCTTGACATTGCCAGTCGCGTAACTGTAGTGTTACGCATCATGCGAAACCGATTGGTTACACATTCGCCGGTGCGGAGCGCCGAGGACACTTTTCAAGCCGTTGCCGATCCTACCCGGCGCGCCGTGCTCGATCTGCTGCGCCGGGGCAGCCAGCCCGCCGGAGCCATTGCCCACGCGTTTCCCGTTTCGCGCCCCGCCATTTCCCGTCACTTGCGGCTGCTTCGCCGCGCCCATCTCGTCCGCGAGCATCGCGAAGGCCGCCATCGCGTCTACGACCTCAATCCACAGCCGCTTCAGGCGGTCGACTCCTGGCTCGAGCAATACCGCAACTTCTGGACCATGAGCCTCGGCAATCTTAAGTCTTTCGTTGAATCGGAATATGCAAAGGAAACTGACCATCACTCTGAGGGAAAACCCCT
>JASICF010000252.1 GCA_030044775.1 Candidatus Sulfotelmatobacter sp.
GTAAGGCTGTCGCGCTTTCCCACGTGCGCGAAGTGCTCGAAGAGGCCATGCTCGCCGATCCGCAATACTGGAAAAACTATTACCGCGGCGACGATGAAGCGCTTCGTTTCGCCCGCAAGTATAGCCTCAGCGACCGTTGTCGCTACTATTGGCCGCAACCTCGTGTCGCAGCCGCCTTACAAACCTTGCTCGCAAATCTGCGATCATGCCCGGCTCCAATTTCCTTGCTCCATCAGTATTTGCCCAATCAAGCCGAGGCTGTGCGCGCGGAGCAAATCGAAAACACTCCCGACCAGCTCATCCGGAACAAAATCGGCGAGATCGTCGACTACTACGCGGATGCCTGCGGCCTGATTAAGCCAACCACCGTAATCTGACGAGCTTCTGGTTTCGCAATTTGAACATTGGCATCCTGGCGCCTTTTGGCTTACCCTATCGCACTATGAAACGCAATCAGGCTTCTGTGCGCGCCAGTCTTTGCTCATTTTTTCTTTTCATTCTTTTAATCTGCCCGATCGCAACTCTCGCGCAAGGCTCATTCACGATTGAGCAAGTTATGAGCTCGCCTTTTCCGAGCGAACTAACGGCTTCGACCCACTCCAACCGCGTTGCCTGGGTCTTCGACGCCAAAGGAGTCCGCAACGTATGGGTGGCCGACGGCCCTGACTTCGTTCACACCGCGCGCCAGGTCACGCAATACCGCGAAGACGATGGCCAGCCGATTGCCAGCCTGCGCATTACACCGGATGGCAAGACGGTGGTTTATGCCCTCGGCACCGAATTGAATGACGCGCAGGAAAGCGCCAACCCGGCAAGCTGGACCAAAGGCGCAAAACAGCAGGTCTTTTCAGTAGAAGTCGATGCGAAGAAAGCTTCGCCACAACTCCTCGGCGATATGGGCTGCGCCGAGGAGGGTTGCGAAGACATCCAGATTTCGCCAGACGGTAAATGGGCTGTCTGGTCCGCAAAGAAAAAGCTCTGGCTGGCCAGCGTCGATGGCAAGAAGCAGGCAAAAGAACTTGCCGTAGTGCGAGGGTCAGCCGAGCAGGCGAAATGGTCGCCAGATGGCAAGCACATCGCTTTTGTCAGCCAACGGGAAGCTCACAGCCTGATTGCGATTTACGACTTTGATGGCGAATCCATCCGCTACCTCGCGCCCAGCGTCGATAAAGATTCCATGCCGCGCTGGTCGCCCGACGGCAAGTCGATTGTTTTTGTGCGCACCGCAGGAATTGAAAACAAGCTGCCGCTGATTCCCGTGCGGCCCAAGCCCTGGTCGTTGTGGATCGCCGATGCAACAACCGGCGCTGGTCATCCAATGTGGCGCAGCGGCGACAAGCCGGACGATTCCCTGCCTGACCTCACGGAAGATGGCTCGCTCAACTTCGCCGTTGGTGGACGCATCGTCTTTGCCTCAGAACAGGATGGACGCAATCATTTGTACTCCATTGCCATCACCGGAGGCTCCCCCGCGTTACTCACTCCCGGCGACTTCGACGTCGAGGATGTGACACTCAGCGCAGACAAATCATCAGTCATCTATTCCTCGAATCAGGATGACGTCGATCGCCGGCACTTGTGGCGAGTTTCAGTCGGTGGAGGCACTCCAGAAGCTCTGACGCGCGGCGAGACGGTCGAGTGGTCTCCGGTGCAGACGAGCGACGGTAATAGCGTCGTATGCCTCGGCTCAACCGCAACCTCGCCGGCGATGCCATATGTAGTCACCTCAACCGGCCGCGATATGATCGCAAGCCGCGCTCTGCCGGGCGACTTCCCTTCAGGCTCGCTGGTCGCACCAAAACAAGTGATATTCCAAAGCGAAGACGGCCTCACCCTGCACGGCCAGCTTTTTCTTCCGCGCAATGCGACGGGGAAAATCCCTGGGCTGGTATTCATGCATGGCGGTCCCGTCCGCCAGATGCTGCTGGGCTTTCATTACATGGATTATTACCACAACGCATACGCCGAAAATGAGTATCTTGCGAGCCGCGGATATGCCGTGCTCTCGGTGAATTATCGCCTCGGGATTATGTACGGCCGCGCATTCCGTGAAGCGCCCAACACCATCTGGCGTGGTGCGGCAGAGTATAAAGACGTGGTTGCTGCGGCGCACTACTTGCAATCTTTGCCGCAAGTAGACAGCGAGAAGATTGGTTTATGGGGCGGTTCTTACGGCGGTTTTCTCACGGCCATGGGACTCGCGCGTAACTCGGATATTTTTAAGGCTGGGGTCGATTTTCATGGCGTGCACGACTGGAGCGTCTTTCTCACGCAGGAGCCATTCTTCGGCAATCTCAGCCTGAAACCCCCGGACGCCGATGCCGCAGTCAAGCTGGCGTGGGAGTCTTCACCCGATGCGTACGTGAGCACGTGGAAGTCGCCGGTCCTGCTGATTCACGGCGATGATGACAGGAATGTTCCTTTCAACCAGACCGTCGACCTGGTACAACGGCTGCGGCAGCAGCGCGTGGGATTCGAACAAATCGTTCTCCCCGATGAGATTCATGGATTCCTGCGGTGGAAAGACTGGATTCGCGCTTATGGAGCGACTGCCGATTTCTTTGACCGGACCCTGAAGCGGGGAGAGACGATCGCAACCGATAACTGATTTTCTACAGGCGAGCGCGTTTAGAAGTAAGGAGCTATTTGTAAAGCAGATATTTTTCCCGGATGGCTTCGAATTTCTCGAGACCCTCCTGCCAATCCTGCGCAATCCGGCGTGGATCCTCGCCCGCAAGCAGAGCGTTATAGGCCGCCTGATTCGCCAGCAATTCCGGCATGCGATCGATCTTGTAATCGGCTGGATACAATTTTTTCAGCGCAGCGGCAAGTTCGATCCCCAATTCCGGAGCATCCAGCGAGTTCCGGTCGGTCAGAATCAGATTCACGCCTTCACATTTTTCTCCCGAATAAATCGCGGCGTCTGGCGTGAATGCCGTGGGCACAAAACGCACGCCAAAAATGCCGCGCGCATTCAGATACTCGGCCAGCTCGCGTCCTTTGATCCAGGGCGCTCCCAGCAACTCGAACGGTGTATCGGTGCCGCGGCCAACCGAAACATTTGTTCCCTCAACCAGCGCCACCCCGGGGTAGAGAGCCTCTTCGGTCACGTCGCGCAAGTTCGGCGATGGATTCATCCATTCCAGTCCGGTCGAATCAAACCAGTCTCCCCGCTCCCATCCCTCCATCGGGATGACCGTCAGCTTGGCGTTAATGTTGCGCTCGGCGTTGA
>JASICF010000253.1 GCA_030044775.1 Candidatus Sulfotelmatobacter sp.
CTCGGTCTACTTGCGGGTTCCTCCGGATAATCTTCGCGTGGAAGTGACCAAGGCGTCGGTAGCACAGGTTACGACAAGCGAAGAAGAAGCCAAAACTAAAGCAGCGTCATGAGTGTGGACAACTCGTTATCAGGGATTTGTTTTCGTCATGAATAAATATCTTGGTTGGAAAGTCGGACTGATCGTTGGAACGTTGCTCGTCTTCCTGTATGGAATTTTCGGCATTCCTCAGAGTCTTTCCGGGGGAGGCCTGCTCGCCGCAATTACCAATCGGATCCACCTCGGCCTAGATCTCAAGGGTGGCACCCACCTCATTCTGCAGGTGCAGGTGAGCGATGCGGTCAATGTCGATTCCGATAATGCGGTGGAGGTACTGAAGGAGCAACTCAATAAGCGCAAGATTGCCTTCGCCGACATCTCCAAGCCCGATCCGGCGAATGCAGCGGACAGGATCGTAATTAAAGGCGTCTCTCCGGATGCGCGCAAAGATCTGCTCGATATTGTTTCCGAACGCCTGGCGGAATATGACCTCGCTTCGGGCGCGGACAATACATGGACCCTGACCATGAAGCCGCAAATGCTGACCGAGCTGAAAAACAAGGCGGTCACACAGGCGATTGAAACGATCCGGAACCGCATTGATGCTCTCGGCGTGAGCGAGCCGACGATCCAGGAGCATGGACTGGGCCAGTACCAGATTCTGGTGCAGTTGCCCGGGGTTGACGATCCCGGCCGCGTGAAAGACATCATGCAGTCCACGGCTATGCTTGAGATCAAGCAGGTTCTGGGCGGACCTTACCCTAGCGAAGATGCTGCCAGGCAAGATAAAGGCGGAGTCCTGCCGCCGGATGCCATACTCTTGCCCGGGCACGGAGCCCCCGGCGCGGCTCCAGGCGAACAGGCGTGGTATCTGTTATCTCGAGTTTCCGCCGTAAGAGGCAAAGACCTGCGAGACGCCCAGCCCAGTACCGATCAGAACGGCCAGCCTAACGTGCGTTTTGAACTGACCGGTGAAGGCGGCCAGCGCTTCTACGACTTCACTTCGAACCACGTTGGTGACAGCCTGGCGGTCGTGCTGGATAACAAAGTGCAGGAAGTCGCAAATATCAAAGAAGCCATCCGCGATAGCGGGGAGATCAGCGGCGGCAGCATGAGCGAGCAACAGGCCAAGGATCTTTCCATGATCCTGCGTTCGGGCGCATTGCCCGCTGGTATCAAGTATCTCGAAGAGCGAACTGTCGGACCCTCGCTGGGCAGCGACTCCATTCGGCACGGTGTGACGGCGGCCATCATTGGCATGCTGGCGGTTTTGATCTTCATGCTGATTTATTACCGCGCAGCGGGAATTAATGCGGATGTCGCGCTGCTTCTGAACCTCATCATCCTCTTAGGATTCATGGGTTATTTCGAGGCCGTGCTCACCCTACCGGGAATCGCCGGAGTGATTCTGACCGTCGGCATGGGCGTAGACTCGAACGTCCTCATTTTTGAGCGCATTCGTGAGGAGTTGCGCAACGGTAAAACGCCCCCCTCGGCCGTAGATCAGGGCTTCAGTCACGCATGGATCACCATCGTCGACACGCATGTGACGACGATCGTTTCGGCAGCAATCTTGTTTATCTTCGGAACCGGACCGGTGAAGGGTTTTGCTGTGACGCTCACCTTCGGTCTGCTGGCAAACTTGTTTACCGCTGTTTTTGTTTCGCGCGTGATTTTTGACTGGGTATTGAGCCGCAAGCAGCGCGGTGAAGCGTTAAGCATTTAGGAAATTGAGTCATTGAGTCATCGGGTCATTGAGTGATTGAAGACCGCGCCATACCCTGCGGACGCTGCTTTCAAATCACTCAATGGCTGAATCTCTCAATCGCTCAATTCCAAAGACAGCATTTAGGAAACTGAGTCATTGAGTCATCGGGTCATTGAGTGATTGAAGACCGCGCCATACCCTTGCGGACGCTGCTGTTTTCAAATCACTCAATGGCTGAATCTCTCGATCGCTCAATTCCAGAGACAGCATTTAGGAAATTAAGTCATTGAGTCATCGGGTCATTGAGTGATTGAAGACCGCGCCATACCCTGCGGACGCGCTTTTCAAATCACTCAATGGCTGAATCTCTCAATCGCTCAATTCCAATCGTATATCTGATAAGGGGTAAGCTCGGTGGAGTTTTTTCATAATCCAAATTACGATTTTCTTGGCAAGAAGTGGTACTTCCTCGCCTTTTCGCTCGTGTTCAGCGTAGCCGGTGTTTTCTCGATGCTGTTTTGGCACTATATTCCTTACGGTGTCGACTTCCGAGGCGGTACTCTGGTCTACGTGAAGTTTTCGCACACTCCCAATGACAATGCGCTACGCTCGGCCATGGATCACGCCGGGCTGCACAACGCCAAGATTCAGCGCTACGATCTTCCCTCCGACAATGAAGTTCTGATCGATCTCGATGTGCAGGAAACCAGCGAGCAGGCGCTCGATCGCGGTAAGACCCGCATCATCAACGCGCTCGAGACCGACACTCCCGCAGGCAAGCAGGACTTGAACAACGCGCCCTTTCTGACGATCAAGAATTACCTGTTAGACAAAGACCCGATGCACCTTGGCTCGGACGCCGACCAAAAGTATACCCAGCAGGCTACGGACATCGTGAGTACGCGCGATAAAGTTCTCGGTGGGGTATTCAATTCCTTCGACCAGTTGAAGAGCCAGGTCGATCCTGGCGTGCTGGCCTCATTGCCCGACGGGTTCTTCCTCTCCGACTTCGGAGTGCGAAACGTTGAAATCGTCGGCCCCCAGGTCGGAGCGCAGTTGCGTAAACAGGCGCTGCTGGCGACCATCTATTCCCTGGCTGGCATGCTGGTTTATCTGGGTTTTCGTTTCGAGTGGATCTACGGCATTGCCGCTGTAGTTACCGTATTCCACGACACGTTGATCACGGTTGGAGCCTTTTCACTCCTCAATAAAGACATCTCCCTGACCGTCATTGCGGCCATTCTAACCCTGATCGGCTACTCCAATAACGACACAATTGTGGTTTTCGACCGCATCCGAGAGAATATTAAGCTGATGCGGCGCGAAAAGCTGGCGGACATCGTTAACCGCAGCATTAATCAGACGCTTAGCAGAACCATCTTGACAGCCGGGCTAACCTTCCTTACTGTACTGGCTCTCTACTTATTTGGCGGCGAGGTGCTTCGTGGATTTAGCCTCGCGCTGGTGATCGGTATTTTAATCGGTACTTATTCGTCGATCGCCATCGCCGCGCCGATTCTAGTGGCGTATCAGGATTGGAGAATTTCAAAAGGCAAGCGAGCGGTTGCGATGCCGGTGCGGGCTCGGTAGTTCCCCTGTTTTTTCGTGCGAGGCTTTGTGATGGGCCTTTATTTACAGTGGGTTGGGCGAGCATCGAGGTTGCTGGAAGCCTGAAATCCGGGCGGGAAAATTCGGGAGCAAAGGGAATGTTCCCGGTGTCTAAGTTTACGTAAGCTCTGAAGCGGGAGAAATGTCATGTTTGAAGATAGCCTTCTGGAGTCTGGCGGTCGTTTAAAGACCAAGCGAGGACGAACCACGACCTTCGCCATTTTTCTGGAGATATTGGCGATTGGCGTTATGGTGCTTATGCCGCTTATCTTTACCGAAGCGCTGCCGAAGCAGCAGCTCATGACCTTCCTGGTCGCCCCACCCCCGCCTCCTCCGCCGCCACCACCAGCCGCCGCTCCAGTGCATGTGGTGAAGCAGATTCAGACCGATATTGTGAATGGCGCCCTGCGCACGCCGACAAAGATTCCTCAAAAAGTTCAGATGATCAAGGAAGATGAGGCTCCGCCGGCGATGGCATCCGCTGGTGTGGTTGGCGGCGTTCCTGGAGGTATCCCCGGCGGTCAGATGAGCGGAGTGATCGGCGGCATTATCAGTTCCACTCCCGTGGCCGTGCCCAAGGTTGCGGCCCCGCAACGCGTGCGCGTATCGCAGGGTGTGTCTCAGGGATTGTTGATTCGCAAAGTGAATCCGACGTATCCGCCCCTGGCGCGGCAGGCGCGCATTCAAGGGACGGTGGTCTTACATGCCGTGATCAGCAAGGATGGCTCCATCGAAAACCTGCAGCTGGTTAGCGGACATCCAATGCTCGCCCCGGCGGCCATCGAGGCAGTCCGGCAATGGCGGTACAAACCTTATCTGCTCAACGGCGAACCGGTTGAAGTGGATACCGAAGTCCAGGTGAATTTCACGCTGTCGGGAGGATAGACTCCCAGCAGATGGAGGCAGGAACGGAGCCTACTGGCGGCCAAACCCTGGAAGCTTGAGTAGGCCGTAACTTTTCTCTCTCCGGTTCTTTGCAATAGGGATTGAATGCGCATCAAAGTGAAGAAAAAGTCTTGAGGAGGCAATGCAACTCATGTTGGCTAACTTCGCAGCAGCAGCAATTCTGAGTCATGTCCCTAGGGTCGCCGCCTGGATTGTGCAAGAGGGTGGCGCAGTGGGATGGGACCCGATTTCACTCTGGCACCAGATGGGTATCGTGGCGAAAATCGTGGTCATCATCTTGTTCATTATGTCAGGCTGGTCGATCGGCGTCATGATTGATCGCTGGATGGCATACAACGCGGCGCGCAAGCAATCTCGCAGCTTCGCTCCGGCAGTGGCGGGAGCGCTTCGAGACGGTCGCATCGACGAAGCCATTAAGGTGGCGGAGCGTAACAAGAAGAGCCACTTGGCCAAGGTTGTTACCGCCGGCCTAATGGAATTCAAGGCTCACCAGGATAGCCCTGGCGCCATCCCCGGCGAGACGATTGAAGCTTCCAAGCGCGCCCTGGAGCGCACGGAAGCCATTGTTCACGCCGAGTTGAAGCGCGGACTGGGCGGCCTGGCGACCATCGGATCCACGGCTCCGTTCGTCGGCCTGTTCGGAACGGTGATGGGCATCCTGAACGCCTTCAAGGGCATTTCCGAGCAGAAGGCGACCGGTCTCGGCGCCGTCGCCGGCGGAATTTCCGAGGCTCTGGTAACCACGGCTTTCGGGCTGCTGGTAGCGATTCCGGCCGTCATGATGTTCAACTATCTCACCGGCCGCGTAGAAGCGTTCGATGTGGAAATGGATAACTCGTCGAGCGAACTGATCGATTACTTCCTGAAGCGCCGCGACGTTCGCCGGTCGTAGGTTCGAAGGTGGTCCGCATGAGTTGCTGATCCGGCGCTGGAACTGACCAGCGCCGGGCTTCCACAGCTTTCGCGGAGGGTTCAAACCTCGAATCGTTAAGGGAAGTACGGGAGAGATCAAACTATGTCATTAGCCAAGCGCAACGAAGGCGCAAAGGTAAACTCCGACATCAACGTCACGCCAATGGTGGATGTCATGCTGGTGCTGCTGATCATTTTCATGGTCATCACTCCCATGCTGCAAAAAGGCATCAGCGTGGATATGGCGAAGGTAAATAATCCGACGCCCATGCAGGACGCGGATAAGGAAGACGCTCTGCTGGTTTCGGTGATGAAGAATGGCGATGTATTCTTCGGCTCAGATAAGACATCGCCGGATTCTCTGACAGAGAAAGTGAAAGATCGTCTTGCCAACCGCACCGACAAGCGAGTTTACGTGAAAGCCGACGCCCGCGCTCACTATGGCAACGTGGTGCAAGTGGTCGATGCCGTGCGCGCCGCTGGCGTCGACGACTTGGGATTGCTCACCGACCAACGAAAGACTACTCCAAACGCGCCGCCTGTCGCTCCAACTGCGGGCGGGCAATAAGGGAGATCGATTATGAGTATGGCAATGGGTTCGGGGGGCGGTCAAAGCGCAAATATTAACGTCACCCCGCTCATCGATGTGTTGCTGGTGCTGCTCATCATCTTCATGGTGATCACGCCATTGACTCCAAAAGGACTGGATGCGCTGGTTCCTCAGCCGCCTCCGCCGAACCAGCCGAAGAATACTCAGCCCGATCGCACGATCGTAGTGCAGTTGATCGATCGGGGGGGTGGACAGGATCCCGGGCTCAAGATCAATCAGGAAGATGCGACCTGGGACAACCTGCAAGGGCGTCTGGCGGACATCTATAAGACCCGCGCCGAAAAAGTGATGTTCGTGAAAGCGGATGATCCGATTCCGTTTGCCGATGTTGCGAATGTAATCGATATCGCGCACGCTGCGGGCGTTGATAAGGTCGGCCTCATTACCGCGAAGATCGAGTCCGGCAGCTAACAGGATTCTAAGTTTCAAATTCAGAACCGCGCCTGTTTCTGGCGCGTTGCATTCCGATGGCGCGCGGGAGCCAGAGCTCCCGTGCCGCTTCCGCCAAAGAATGTTTGGCCAGCGCTTGTCAATTTGCTGTCTCTGGGCCTAGGATGCTGTGGCAAGGGAGACTTATATCGCAATGAATAAATCCATTCGTCTGCTCACCCTGGCGGCCGCTACGCTGGCGCTTTTTTCTGCCGTGGGCTGCAACAAACTGCGCGCCCGCGATCAATTGAACAAGGGCGTGACCGCTTACAAGAACGCCAAGTACGAAGAGGCGATCGACGATTTCCAGCACGCCACGGCCTTAGATCCCAGCCTGATCAACGCCAAGATGTA
>JASICF010000254.1 GCA_030044775.1 Candidatus Sulfotelmatobacter sp.
TTGAGCGTCTCCAGTGATCTGCTCGACATAGTAGCGATACGCCTCAGGAGTAGGCACACGTCCCGAGGAAGTATGCGTCTGCTCGAGAAAACCAGCGTCCGAGAGGTCAGCCATTACATTCCGGATGGTCGCAGGACTCAGTCCCTCGCGGTTCGAACGGGCGAGGGTGCGCGAGCCAACGGGCTCGCCGGTGGAAATAAACGTCTCCACGATCGCCGTCAGCACTTCGCGCTGGCGCTGGCCGATATTGGAATCAGATGGCATTCAGCTCTGTGAAACGACACTCCTGCAAGCGGCGGCTCCCGAACTCTTACAATCCAGGCTAAGTTCATTAGATGCAAAAACTTAGCCAAGGGAGCAAAACACGCGTCCTGCTTGGATTCTAGGAACGCAATTCCTTCCTGTCAAGGCTGAGGGCAATTCCTCTCCTCCAACCTGCGACCTGTTAGCAATAAAGCAATGATCCTCGCACCTGTTCGCGCAGCTTCTCTGGTAGAACTCTTTAGTGCGAGACTGTTTCGGTGAAAAAAACTAGCATCGCGGTTATTGGAGCAGGAGCTTTCGGCGGGTGGACAGCGCTTTGTCTTTTGGAACGTGGCGCGCAAGTAACATTGCTCGATGCCTGGGGTCCAGGGAACTCGCGAGCGTCCTCGGGCGGCGAAACGCGGATCATGCGGTGCACCTATGGGCCTGATCAACCTTATACGGAGTTAGCCGCCCGCTCTCTGAAATTGTGGAAGAAGTATGAGCGGCAGTGGAACCGCCAGTTTTTCCATCCCAGCGGCGTTTTGTGGATGGTGAGCAGCAAAGATGACGCCTATGAGCGTGGCTCGCTGCATGTGCTTCGCGATGCCGGCGTCAAATTCCTTGAGTTATCGACGACACAAATGAAAAAGCGCTGGCCGCAGATCAATTTCAGCGGTGTTGATTGGGGAATTCTCGAAGCGGATTCCGGATATCTCGAGGCCCGCGCAAGCTGCCAGGCCGTCGTCGACGTATTTATGGCGCTCGGAGGAGTCTACCGGCAACTTGCGGTTCTACCCTCAGGAGTAGACGAATCGTCTGTGAAGGAGTTGAGGTTTTCTGATGGGACTCACCTGAAAACAGACCTCTATGTCTTTGCTTGTGGCCCGTGGCTAGGGCAACTATTTCCGAAAGCGTTGGGAAATCTGATTCAGCCGACCAAGCAGGACATCTTTTTCTTCGGACCTCCGGCGGGCGAGGTGCATTTTAACGATACCCAGATACCGGTATGGGGCGATCACGGCGATCGTTTTTTTTACGGAATCCCGGGAAATTTTTCCCGTGGCTTCAAGGTTGCCGATGACACGCGCGGCGAACCTTTTAATCCTACGTCCGGCGAGAGGATCGTGAGCCAGGAAACGTTGAAGCGCGTGCGTGATTATGTTGGGTTCCGTTTTCCCGCGATGAAAGACGCGCCGCTGATCGAGACACGTGTGTGCCAATATGAACAGACGTCCGACAGCGGCTTCATTGTGGATCGGCATCCGCAGATGAACAACGTCTGGCTGCTCGGCGGAGGATCGGGGCACGGTTTCAAGCACGGGCCCGCCTTAGGCAAACTGATGGCTGAAATGATTCTGAAGGATACGAAACCCAGGAAATGCTGGCAGCTTTCGCGACTCTCGAAAGAGGAATAAGGCAGGGTGCGGAGCCACAAAATGCTTCGCGCGTTCCCTCGCCAGGATGCGCTTATTGAATCTGAATCACGCCGCTACTCTCACTGGCCTTGATTTCTCCAACCCGTGCGGCGACCTTTCGCGCAAACCCGTAGATTGATTTCGCATGCGGCGAATTCTCGCCCTCGAGCACGACAGGTTTGCCTCCGTCACCGGATTTTCGCACTTCAGGGTCGAGCTCAATGCTGCCCAGAAACGGAACGCCAAAGTGCTTTGACATGTTTTCGGCGCCCCCGCGCGAGAAGATATCGATCTCATGATGACAATGCGGGCAGGTGAAAAAACTCATGTTCTCGACGATCCCGACGAGATCAACCTTCATTTGGCGAAACATCTCCACGGCTTTGCGAGCGTCTTGCAGAGAAACATCGGATGGCGTCGATACCACAACCGCGCCGGTGAGCGGCACGGACTGCACCAGCGATAAAGCAATATCGCCAGTGCCGGGCGGAAGATCGACGATCATGTAATCGAGATGTCCCCACTCGACCTGCCCTAAGAACTGCTTCATGATCTGGTGCAACATGGGGCCACGCCAGATGATAGGTTTATCTCCGGGATTGAGAAATCCCACCGAGATCACCTTCAAGCCGAAAGCTTCGATCGGCTCGATCTTATTTTCGCTCGCCATGCGCGGCTGCTGGTTGACTCCGAGCATCAGCGGAACGTTGGGCCCATAAACGTCGGCATCGAGCAGGCCAACTTTGTGCCCCATTCTGGTAAGTGCGACCGCGAGGTTGACCGCCAGCGTGGTTTTGCCAACCCCGCCTTTACCAGAACCGACGGCGACGATGGCATCCACTCCGGGTAACGGCTGCGGACCTGGAACTGCGGCTCCGGGTTGAGGCATGTGAGCACTCAAAGAATCACGCTCCTGAAGTGACGGCACGATCGAACGAACCATTTCATTATACAAGCCAGAACCGCCGCGGATCGCGGCTAGCGCTTCTGTTTGCGCTTCAATTCGGCGCGGTGGATCTCCCGGCGGCGACCGGCATCGTCGTAGCGGCGTTGTTGTTCCTCTGTTTCCGGAACCACCGGAGCAATCGGCAGGCGCTTGCCGTTGGCATCGACCGCCACGAATGTCAAATGGGCGGATGCAACATGCTGTGAGGTGTCGGCGATGTAGTTCTCGACAAATACCTTCACTCCCACCTCCATCGAAGTCCGAAATACGCGGTTCACCGACGAGCGGAGAATCACCAGGTCGCCGACTCGAACCGGCACAAGAAAATCGATGTGATCGACTGAAGCGGTAACTGCGTAGCTGCGCGAGTGGCGGTGGGCTGCCATGGCCCCGGCAAGGTCGATCCAGTGCATGAGCCGGCCACCGAGAAGCGCGCCGAGCGGGTTGGCATCGTTCGGCAGAACAATTTCCGCCATTTCTGATTGCGAATCGCGCACCGGGCGCGGCGTAAGCATCCGGTCGTTCGGGTTTTCTTCGTTCATTTTTTCTTTCACCTTCTTGACAGTTTCATCTCGACGGGCAAATTGGCTTCAGCTTGCGGCTGGCTGCTCGAATCCGTAGTCTTTGGCCTTCTCACGATAGGACGCAACAAAACACTCCGCCATGCGTTGCAGTCGCGGATCCTCGTGCCGCTTCGTCCAGCGAGACTGAGAGATATCGAACTCCAGGAAACCGTGATCGGACGGAAGGTGCTCCCGTTCGCAGACGTACCGCACCTGAATTCGTTGAGTTCCGGAGTCTTCCCCGGACGCGAAAATGCAACGTACGTCAAAACGTACTGAATCCCACAAGCGCTCGCGCGGAAACCGCGAACATCTTTCTGCGTAGCCGAGGTTGCAGAAATCGTGTAACTCCTCCGTCGAAGGCGTCTCGCCGTCATGGCCGGGCGCGGTGCAGAAGCCGCTCCAGCCGCAACCGAGAGGCAGACGCGACGGATGCAGCCACGAGCCATTTTCCAATTTTTCGATCGGCATGAAAAAAGGACAGGCCAATCTGCATTCTCCGAGAGATGAAATGTTAAGGACTGCTCATTCTACTCAGTGCGCCCATGACAGGCCAGTGGAAACCCCACGCGATTTGTCTTAGTGTAGTAACCTGATTTTCGAGCAAGATTTTCTTATGGATCGAATTGCGGCATTAACCGAAATCCTCGCGCAGAATCCGAATGACGCTTTCGCCCGATACGGGCTGGCAATGGAATATTCCAATCAGGGGGACGCGGATCGCTCCCTGGCCGAATTCTCGATTTTGCTGAAGGCAAGTCCCGACTACACCGCCGGTTACTTTATGGCGGCGCAAACCTTGGCGCGCGCCAACCGCATCGGGGAGGCAAAAGCCATGCTTGCAAAGGGCATCGAATCGGCGCGCCGCACTGGCAATTCCCACGCGCAGTCGGAGATGGAAGCGATGATCAACGAGTTGGGCTAGTTTTTTCGGCACGAAGCTTCATTTCGCCAGTCGTGCCATCGCTGCTTCCACGAACGCCGGACAAATCTGATAAATCTTCTGCGGGATATACATCGTCCAGGGAACGATCACCTCGCGTTTTTGTTGCAGGTATCCTTGCAGCGTTGCGCGGGCGACACGCTCTGCGCTTATGCCCTTAACCGAGGTCGGGCGTACATTCCTTTGCTCATTTCCCAGAACCACATTCTTACTGAACTGGGTTTGCACGTAGCCGGGGCAAACCGTCAGCACGTGAATTTTTTCCTTTTTCAGTTCAATCCGGGCCGCTTTCCCAATCGCGTTCAGCGCAAACTTGGTTGCGCTGTAGGGTGCATGAAAAGGCAGCGGTATGTGGCCTGCGACGCTCGATATATTGATGATCGAGCCGCCGCCTTGCTGGCGCATCACTGGAATCACGGCCTGCATCGCCGCAACTGCTCCAAAAAAATTCGTATCGAACAACTCCCGGCACGCTGCCATATCCATCCGCGCCACGGAATCGCGCAGTCCGTGGCCGGCATTATTCACCCAAACATCGATTCGCTGGAAATGGTGCAACGTGAGCCCGATCGCCCGGTCGATTTCCTCGCGGTGACGAATATCGCAGGCGATGGCTACGCTGCGTTCGTTCCTCCCGATCCGCGCCCGGGCAGCCTCGATACGCGCCAGGTCGCGTGAAAGCATTACCACGCTCGCGCCGTGATCGGCGAATATTTTCGAAATCGCTTCCCCAATCCCCATGGAAGCGCCAGTAACGACCGCAACTTTTCCTGCAAGTTCCATCATCGTGCTTTTATTCTCCTTGCTTGACCGAAGTCAAATCCCGGCCGATGGCGTCTGGCAGCCAAGGACATCTCTTAACTATTCGCGCTCCTGGCGAATCTGGATCAGCCGCTCTCTCGACCCCGCAATCGATGAGGGTCGCCTTGTATCGTACAATCGGACAGCGCCACCCCCCGGAGACCCTTTGGAAAATCTCATTCCATTGTTCCCGCTCGAAGTTGTTCTGTTCCCCAGCACTCCTCTGCCCTTGCATATTTTCGAGCCGCGCTATAAAGAGATGATTGGCGAGTGCCTTGCGCAGCAGCGCGAATTCGGTGTAGTGCGTTCGGTTGAACAAGGCCTGGCGGAAGTCGGGTGCACGGCTGAGATCGTAACCGTCGTGAAGGAATATGAGGACGGACGGATGGATTTGGTCACCGAAGGCCGGCGGCGCTTCGAGCTGCTGAGAGTAAATCAGGAGCGTTCCTTTTTACGCGGGGAAATAGTCATGATCGAGGACGAACCTGGCGCCCCCTCCAAGGCCGAAACGGCGCGAGCTGCTCAATTGCACTCCGAATTGCTTGCTGTCGCGGGAGCGAAACAGGATCTTTCCACCGCCGACCCCGCAACGCTTTCGTTCTTTCTCGCCGGTTCTCTGCCTTTGGATTTGGATTTCAAACAGAAGTTGCTGGCGCTGCGCTCGGAATCAGAGCGGCTTTCGATTCTTATCCAGTATTTCGAGACGATTCTTCCCAACATTCAGCGTGCCGCTCGATCGCGCGAAAAAGCCGGCGGCAACGGACACGTTCACTGAGGCCAGCGTGCCACCGAAGAATCGCGAGTCCAGGAACCTAACGCAAGGCTTCGGCTGCCCGCGAGATCGGCGATCGGGAGATTTGCCTGCTTCGCAAGATCGAGCCCCTGCTCCGCTTTCCGCGTATAATCCACCAAAAGTAGTCGTTCTGGGGGTTCCACATGAGTCTTCCGCGCACGCTTGGCGAACTTCGCCGCAGCAAGTTTTCCGAAGAACGCTTGCGGCAGCGCCGCGTGAAAGACGAACTTCGCGATAACTTGATTGCCCGGCTCGGCCAACATGATGACACCAGCATTTTCCCGGGCATCATCGGCTATGATGACACCGTCGTGCCGCAAATCGTAAATGCCATTTTGTCGCGGCACAATTTCATTTTGCTAGGACTGCGTGGCCAGGCGAAAAGCCGTATTCTGCGCGCCCTGACGACGTTACTCGATCCTGAAACGCCTTATATTGTCGGCTGCGAAATTCGCGATAATCCCTACACGCCCATTTGCCGGCGTTGTCGAGAAGAAGCAGCAAAGCTGGGCGATGCCACGCCGATCTCTTATCTTTCGGCTGACGATCGTTATGTAGAAAAGCTGGCCACGCCCGATGTGACGATCGCAGATTTAATTGGCGACATCGATCCCATCAAAGCGGCCCGCGGTGGGCACGAACTTTCCAGCGAACTGACAGTACACTACGGCCTTCTGCCTCGCGCCAATCGCGGCATTTTCGCGATTAATGAACTCCCCGATCTTGCGGGAAAAATTCAGGTGGGGTTGTTCAATATCATGCAGGAAGGCGACGTGCAGATTAAGGGCTATCCGATCCGCCTGCCGCTCGATGTTGCGATCGTATTCAGCGCAAACCCGGAGGACTACACGGCCCGCGGCAAAATCATTACGCCGCTCAAAGACCGCATTGGATCGGAGATTCGGACTCATTATCCCGCGACCGTCGATGAGGGCATCGCCATCACCGCGCAGGAAGCGTGGACTCGGCGCAATGGGCATGCCATGCATTTGCCGGCTTACATGCAGCAGGTAATCGAGCGGATCGCATTCTCCGCGCGCGAAGATAAGAAAATCGACAAACGCTCGGGCGTGAGCCAGCGCCTGCCGATCACTGCGCTGGAGAACGTGATTTCGAACGCCGAGCGGCGTGCCTTGCGCAATGGTGAAAACCTGGTGGTGCCGCGCGTCAGCGATGTCTACGCCGCGCTTCCGGCGATTACGGGAAAGCTTGAACTGGAATACGAAGGCGAGATGAAAGGCGCCGACTACGTGGGCCGCGAGCTCATACGCGCCGCCATTGCCAAGACCTACGACGAATACTTCACCGGCGCCAACATGCAGCAGATTGTGCAGTGGTTCGATCTTGGCGGTGAGATTCAGCTTTCCGACTCGGTTTCGGCGTGCGAGGCGCTGGAAAATCTGAAAGGAATTCAGGGATTGATCGAAAAACTGGGCCCGCTCGGCATTTCTCAGAAAGATGGACCCGAGCGACAGGTTTCAGCCGCGGAGTTCATTCTCGAAGGACTGCACGCTCATAAACGTATCGGCCGCAATGAAGAGCGCGTGTTCAAGGCCGGCGAAAAAAAGCCCGAACCCCCGCGCGAAAAATCTTTTGAGATGGAAGACCGGCCCTACCGGCAAAGAAGGCAGTTTAATTAGGAGTCGGTGGCTAGTGATCGGTGGTCGGAAAAACCCAATTCCTGTTTTGGCTGACCAGTAACCACCCGTAACTGGCCACTGCTTTATGAAGCGCATCCGCTATTCCAAATACGTTCCCGATCCAGCGGGCGAGATGAGCATGGAAGACTTGCTCAGCGCACTTTCCGACTATCTTCTGCAGAGCGGCTTCCAGAGTGATATGTGGTTTGAAATGCCGGAGGGCGAGCGCTCCCTCGACGACCTTCGGCAAGCCATCGAAAGCGCCCTGCTCGATAGCAATCAGTTCGACGAGGAGATGCGCCAGCGCCTGCAACAGATGGCAATGGATGGCGAACTCGACGAACTCATCGAGAAACTGATCGAACGCATGCAGCGGGAGGATTACATTTCGGTCGATCAACCCTTTGACCCTTCGCGCCCTTCCAGCACTGGAGGACAGGTCGGCGAGAATACGCCGCAAGCCAAATTCGAGATCACCGATAAGAGTCTCGATTTTCTCGGCTTCAAAGCCTTACGCAACCTGCTCGGTTCTCTAGGTAAATCCAGTTTTGGACGCCATGACACACGCGACCTCGCAACCGGAATCGAAGCCAGTGGCGCGTCGCGAACTTACGAGTTTGGCGACACGCTGAATCTCGATATCACCGCGACGCTATCGAATGCGATTCAGCGTGAAGGCTTAAGCCTGCCCCTGAACATCGAGTATTCCGATCTGCAGGTTCATCAGTGCGAGTATCAATCTTCGTGCGCGACGGTGCTGATGCTCGATTGCTCGCACTCGATGATCCTCTACGGCGAAGACCGCTTCACGCCCGCGAAAAAAGTTGCTATGGCGCTTTCCCACCTGATTCGCACGCAATATCCCGGCGATTCGCTCTCCCTGGTGCTGTTTCATGACTCCGCTGAAGAAGTGCCCCTGTCGCAGCTTGCGCGGGTAAAAGTTGGGCCGTATTACACCAACACGCGCGAAGGCTTGCGCATGGCCCAGAGGTTATTGCAGCGGCAAAAAAAAGACATGAAGCAGATCGTCATGATCACCGACGGCAAACCCTCGGCACTCACTCTCGAAGACGGGCGCATCTACAAGAATGCTTTCGGTCTTGACCCGCTGGTTGTGAGCCAGACACTGGAAGAAGTCTCGAAGTGCAAGCGCGCCGGTGTGCTCATCAATACCTTTATGCTCGCGTCGGATTACGGACTCGTGCAATTCGTGCAGAAGGTTACCGAAATGTGCCGCGGCAAAGCTTATTTCACAACTCCATACACGCTCGGCCAATATCTGCTGATGGATTACATGTCGCGCAAGACAAAGACGATCCACTAAAGTCGTCGTCTTGTCCAATACGGTCTGATACTCTCTTAACAACGCATGGCAAATTGCATACGATGCGGGCGTCAGCTCTCGGGCTTCACGTTCGGCAAGAAAATCTGCCCATGGTGCAAGCAGCACGAATTGGCCCAGCGAGGCGAACTCCCCGAGGATGCCCCGCAACCGGTGATTCGCACTCCCTGGGTTCGCCATCACGAATCCACGATTACTCTAACCCACGTCATCTTCGGCATGAATGCGGCCGTCTTTCTTGCCATGGCGCTGGCCACGCAAACCATCATGGACTTCCCTGTGCCGGATCTCGTGCACTGGGGTGCCAATGTGGGAGCGCTCACCATCTCCGGGGAATGGTGGCGCCTTCTGACGAACATTTTTGTCCACGGCGGCGTTATTCACATCGCTTTCAACATGTGGTGCCTGTGGTATCTGGGCGAACTTGCCGAGCAACTCTACGGAGCGTGGACCTACGGGTGCATATATCTGATCTGCGGCATCGGCGCCAGCTTGACCAGCGCCGGATGGCACCCTTATGTGCCCAGTGTGGGCGCCTCCGGGTCAATTTTTGGGCTGGCTGGTGCGCTCTTTACGGCAATTAAGCTGGGTGAGTTTTCCGTGTCGCGAGAAGCCCTTTCGGGAACACTGCGCAGTCTGGGAGCCTTCGTCGTCTATAACCTTATCTTCGGATTTGTCCTTTCGGGTGTCGATAATGCAGCGCACATCGGGGGGTTGATCACCGGAGGGGTTGTAGGCGCGGTCGTTGCGCTAGTCGCTCCGGCGCGCGAGCAGACATTCCGCCGCTGCGTTGTCTTTCTTGGCATATTCCTTGCGCTGGCGTTCGCGGCCATGCAACTGGCGCATCATTACGGAATACCGCTGCAGTTGCGGCAAGTACAGTTCCCCCGAGCGTAGAAGTAAGGTTCGCGGCCAAACATCCACCCACTGTTCAAACCTTCAAGTCACCGACGGCTCGCCACGCCTGATTGATGGCTTCATCGGTATACGCATGTGCGCCGGCATCGGAGTTCGCAATTGCAATACGGCCAAAAGGTTTTCGCGCTACTTCACACGGAGTCACTCCTCCTTCCAGCACAAACGAATCGAACAAGGAGTTGTACTCGTAAGCATAGCCATGCGGCCAGCGGTTTGCGGTAATTGCAACAATGTCACGCGCGGGATCGAAACCGCCCGGCCCAAGCGTGCGCGCCAATTGTTCGCGGATATTGCGTTCCATGGTCTGGAATGTTGTCGTGAATAACTCGATGCGGCCCATCCGGTGCTGGTCGCGCGCGGGGAGCCCGGCCTGGCAAGGAGCTTTACTCATGTGGAGGACAACGGGGTCATCCGCACTACGCGGGCAACGGTACTCTCCAATGCTGACCGGTAAATCGAGATCGACGTGAGTATGATAACCGCCGGGCGCGTAGATCGAATTCGCTTTGAGCTTGTCGAATGCCCACCGGTTACGCACAACCACATTGCTGTAAAGCAGCGGAACTTTGGTCGCCGATAGAAGAGCCTGCCTCTGCGCTTCCGGCAATTCGTCGCAGAGGTAAGGAATCACCATGTTCCAGCAGGCGAGGATGCAATGCCTGGCTTTCACGGTATAAACCTTGCCGGCGCGAGCATAGGCGACCTCAACTTCGGCCGCCCGATCCGGATCGCCTAAATGTTTCACGCGCACGACTGTGCTGCTCAAGCGAATGCGAACGCTCGATTTTTCATCATCGAGCCTCGGGTAGTTTGCACGAGCGGTCACGATGTCGGCGGCCGAATTCCCTGGAATCCCCGCCGGGATCAGCTTCCGCGCCAGCAAACGGGCGATGCTGGCGTTCCCATCAGGAAAGTGAAAAAAATACTTGCGTTCGTTTTCCAGCCCTTCGGCATTGATGCCCATGCCGCTGAAGCCCGGATATCCCGTGTCCGACGCATCAAGCGCAGAAACCGCATCGATTCCATAACCGAACAATGGTTGGGAAACGGTCTGATAAAGCCGAATCACATCGGGATGAACGCCAACGAGCTCGGTAAGGAACTTCTTGTAACTGATCCTTGCCAGCCGCGCCTGCTTTTCTTCGGAACTCAGTCCCGGCAGATAATCCGTTTTCTCGCGACACAAACGGGCAACGTCTTTGCGTGCCTGCTCCGCGATCGGCGCCTCGGAAAGAAAATTCTTCCAGGCATCGGGTCCAGCAAC
>JASICF010000255.1 GCA_030044775.1 Candidatus Sulfotelmatobacter sp.
GGAATGCCGTGAAGCGCGGATTGGCCGCTGTTCCTGAGGGGTACCCTTATTGTTCAGCTTGGCCCGAGTTTCAGTTGGATAGAGTACCTCAGCGGCTGAAGCCGAACGATTCTTTGATCGCCTAGAATCGCAGCGGTAAACCGCTGCGCCACCCAAAAGCGATCGCTGCATACGATTGCAGTCTTCCCACTCAAGCCAGATTCGGGCTGGAGTGAGCCAGCGGCCATGGAGCGCCTACCACCCCCTGGTTTGCAGCATCTGGGCTTCGTCCAGCGCGCTGACGGCGAGGCCTTTCATCGCTCCCTGCAAGTCTTCGCTGACTTCAAGTAACACTTTAGGGTCTTGATAATGCGTGGCAGCTTTGACGATCGCGCGGGCGCGCTTGGCAGCTTCTTCGGGGTCGGCGAATTCTGTCGAGTTCTTCATGAAGATTCCGCTGCCGACGAACACGGCTTCTGCTCCGAGCTGCATGACCAGCGACGCGTCGGCGGGCGTGGCGATGCCTCCGGCAGAGAAATTCGGCACCGGCAGCTTGCCTTCTTTCGCGACCATCTTGATCAGCTCGTACGGGGCCAGGTGTTCTTTGGCTTTGGCATAGAGTTCTTCTTCGCTGAGCACGGTGAGAATTTTCATCTCCTGCACAATCTGGCGGATGTGCTTGACGGCGTGAACGACGTCTCCAGTGCCGGCTTCTCCCTTGGTGCGGATCATGGCCGCGCCTTCGGCGATGCGGCGCAGAGCTTCTCCGAGATTGCGCGCGCCGCAAACGAATGGAACCTTGAAGGCGTGCTTATCGACGTGGTGGGATTCGTCGGCGGGCGTAAGCACTTCGGATTCGTCGATGTAGTCGACGCCGAGTTCCTGCAAGATTTGGGCTTCTGCGAAATGCCCGATACGGCACTTCGCCATCACAGGGATGGAGACGGCGGCCATGATCTCGCGAATTTTTTTCGGCGAGGCCATACGCGCAACTCCGCCTTCGGCCCGGATTTGCGCGGGTACGCGCTCGAGCGCCATCACGGAGACGGCTCCGGCTTTTTCGGCGATGACGGCCTGCTCGGCGTTGGTCACGTCCATAATTACGCCGCCCTTGAGCATTTCGGCCAGGCCGGTCTTGAGACGGAGAGAAGTGGTGTTGGAACCGTTGTTCTGGGACATGATTTTTTAGCTCTTAGCTTCTAGCTCTTAGCTTCTGGCCAAGGCAATCGGCTAAGCCTTTTCGCAAGCGCGAAGGATGGGCAGCGCGAGGCTGCCAACAGCTTCTATTTTACAGGGCGTTCACAATTCGCGGTACCCCATGGGAAATGGTTGCCGTTCCCACTTCTCGCACAAAGAGAGCGCGAGACATGGGGCACCCAGCCGATCTCATGCGCGGCGTTTTGTAATCAGCAGAACCAGGCGTATCTGCCGGGCTGCGCCCGGCTGGACAGCCGAGGGCGGCTGTCCCTACATGTGTCGTGATAGCTTCCCGCTCTTTGTGATTTATGGCATGAGTGGCAGCACGAGGTGCGATGGCAGGTCGTGCGAGCAATAGATGCGCTGCGTGGCGGAGACGTAATCTGAGGCTCCGGCTTTGTAAATGCTGGGCACGAATTTCTGAGGGTTGCGGTCGATGACCGGAAACCAGGTGGATTGAATCTGGACCATGATGCGATGTCCTTTGAGGAAGACGTGGTCGTGATCGCGCAAAGGAACGTGCCATTCGATCGGCTTATTGGGCGTGAGTGGATGGGGCGTTTCGAAGCTTTCGAGATAGCGGCCGCGGCGGACCTCCATCGCGATGGGTAATTCGTAGCCGTTGAGTGACTGGGCGTACTGGCCTGGCTTGGGACCGTCATCTTCCTTCCAATCGTTTTTCTGCGCGTTCTGCGGATAGACGTCGATTAGCTTCACGATGAAATCGCTGTCGGTACCAGAAGTCGAAGCGAAAAGATCAGCGGCGAGGGGGCCGGTGATGGTGAGATCGCGATCGAGAGGCGCGCTGACGAAAGTTAGGACGTCGGGGCGATTATCGACGAACCGCTGATCGGCGACTTCCCAGGTGCGCCAATCTCCGGCGGGATATGTGGGAGAAATGGGGCGCTGGCGATAGGGGACAGGATTGGCGGGATCGGAAACGTATTCGCGATAGGGCTTTGAGGCCTTCGCTGGTGGCGCGTCGAAAGACAACGTACCGTCGGTATGGAGATAGAGATTTGTGTTTTTCGATTCTTTCGGCGGCCACTCAGCATAGGTATGCCAGGTATTCGATCCGCTTTGGAAGGTGCTGGCCTGCCAGGCAGGCTTTTCGCCTTCGCCGTGAAGGTAATAACGGAAGAATGGAGCTTCGAGATTCTCGCGGAATTCGCGCGCGGTTTCGTGACCGCCGAATGGGATCAGCCCAATGCTGTCGGCTTTCGGAGTGCGCCACTCGCCGTGATACCAGGGGCCGGCAACGATGAAATCGTCGTGATTGGGATTGTTCTCTGCGGCGTGGCGAAAAATCTGCCACGGTCCCCAGGGGTCCTCCTGGTCCCAAAATCCGGCAACGTTGAGGTTGGGAACGGTTGAGGCGTGAAGCTGACTCACCCAGGCTTCTTTTTTCCAGAAGTCGTCGTAGTTGGGGTGGTCAATGGTGGAATTCCAGTAAGGAATCGAGCCGTGAAGATATTTGGAGTTGATGTTGGAAAGCGGGCCTAGACTGAGATACCACTCGAAGGTGTCGTAGGTTTCAAATTCGAAATGCGTGTTTTTGTTTTTGTCGGACTGTTCCATCACGGCGTATTCGAAGTCGTAGCTTTCGCGCAGCGCGCCGTAGCGGTGATCGTCGTCGTTCATCCACTGGTCGACGGGCGAGGCTTGTTCGCTGATGGCTTTGAGCGCGGGATGCGGATGAAGCAGAGTCAGCGCGGTGGTCAAGCCGTCGTAGGAGACGCCCATCATTCCTACTTTGCCGTTGTTGTTGGGAACATTTTTTACGAGCCAGTCGATGGAGTCGTAGGCGTCGGTGGTTTCGTTGGTGTCTTTGGGATCGTTCAGGTCGACTTGCGAGGAGAGTTTGAAGACACCCTCGGATTTGAATCGGCCGCGAAGATTCTGGATGACGAAAATGTAGCCGTCTTTTGCGAGTTCTTTGGTTGACGGCGGCATTTCGGTGGGAGCTTTCTCCGGAACGCCATAGGGCGTGCGGCGAAAGAGGATCGGCAGCGGGCCCTTTTGGTCGCCATTCTGGTCTATCGGCGCGAGAATGACCGTTTGCAGATGAACGCCGTCACGAACGGGAATCATGACTTCCTGATAAGTGAAGATCGGCTTGGCTTCCGGTTGCGGCGCGGTTTGGGCGATGGCTGAGACGAGAAGAAAAAAGACAGCGGAAAAGTGAGGCAGGAATCTTCCTGAATTGGTTTTCATGGGCGGGCGAAGTATAACAAGAGGAGGTGTGCGCGTAAAAGAGATGCCATGGAACTGTTGGCGCTCCCACTTCTCGCGCACAGAACGCGCGAGAAATGGGGCACCCGCCTCTGGCACATGACGCCGACGGTTGTGCGCCGGGTGGGGATTCCCTTCGGCAGGCCCAGGGCAGGCTTTCAACTACGCTCAGAATGACAGTGCTCGGGTTTATGTCTGGGTGACAATTGCGCCGATACCAGGAAAAGCAGGTTCCTCACCCGCGCTTCGCGCCTGTTCGGAATGACATCGTCCGTTGCAGCGGGGTTCGATGTGGCCCAAAGAAAAACTGTCGCCCCTACGGGGGGTGGGGTGCCACGCGGCCAAGGCTCGCCGTTGCTGAAAGTTGACGGCGGATGCTGATTCAGCGGGTGGGAGATCCCTCACTTCGTTCGGGATTTCGGCTCCGGGCTCCCATCTTCGCGTTCGCTCAGATTCACGCCCGCAGAACGCCTCAATTTTGCGAACATCTTTTCCGGATCGATGGCGATGAAGATGCCCTTGCTGCGGGCGAGCACTTCGTTTTTTTCGTTGAGGATTTGGGCGGCGTTGACATGCGTGCGGCCTCGCTTCTGGATCTCGCGGCCTTCGACGCGCAGCGGCTTATGCAGCGGGACGGGCTTGAGGTATTCGACAGTC
>JASICF010000019.1 GCA_030044775.1 Candidatus Sulfotelmatobacter sp.
GCGGCTCGGCTGCGGGATCGCGATATCCGAAGATGTGAATGCAGACGAGTCCGACGACCGACGCCACGCGATAGCAGTATTGTCGGAGATCATCGAATGTCTGGTACTGAATGCTCAGCCCGGGAATAGGAGGAGATGCGAACCCGGGTTCATCCTCATCGTTCTTCTGTGACGCGATCTGAGCATCGACAACGTCCATGGCTGTGCCATGAGCCAGTTCGTCGAGCAGGCCGGCCGGAATCGTGTAGCGGCGCTGGGCATCGGTGAGCGCAAGCAAAATGGGATCGTCGCTGGGCTCGCCTTGCTGGGCGCGGTGCAATGCATCGAGCCAGGTATCGAGTTTGCGGCGGCGTTCTTCGAAGCTTAAAGCCGCATCGTCGGCGATATCGTCGCAGCGGCGCATAAAGGCGTACACGGCGCACAGCGCCTCCCGCTTGCGCTTCGGCAAAACCAGAAATGCGTAGTAGAAATTTTTGGCATTGGCGCGAGTGATACCGCGGCAAACCGAGTACGCCATGATGAGCTGGGCAGGTGCTGGAGCCCAGGCGCTCGGCATTGGTTCAGCGCCGGCGCTCATAACAACTTCCCCAGCGCAGCCCGAACAACCAGCCTGAGCTTGCGGCTCTTTGAGATTGCCGGACGGCGGCCGAGCACGGCGAAATTCTGGCGCTCGATCGCGTTCAGAATCTCCTGCCCACCGCGGCTAAAGAGTTCGATATCAATGGCTAATTCTCTGGTAACTTGTTTCACCAGCGGAAGGCCGCGATCGAACCATTCGCGGGCACGCTGGACTTCGAACTTCATCATCTCGCAAAACGTGGGCGTGTTTCGGTTTTGGGCGACGTCTTCTTCGCTCACCAAAAACCGTCGCAGGTCTTCGAGCGGCAGATAAATTCGGCCTTTTGCGTAATCGACCGTGACATCCTGCCAGAAATTTGCCAGTTGCAGCGCTGTGCACGTGTAGTCGGAAAGCCGCTGGCGCTCGGAATCCTTATAACCGCAAAGGTAGAGCACGAGATGGCCGACGGGATTGGCCGAATAATGACAATAAGCAAGCAGGTCCTTGAACGTCTCGAAGCGGGTAACGGTTTGATCCTGGCGGAAGGCAACGAGTAGATCGGAAAATTCATAGCGGGGAATCGCGAACTTGTAAATGGTTTCCTTGAGCGCAACAAATACCGGATGGCGAGGACTACCGACATAACACGTGTCGAGTTGGGCTTGCCATTGATCGAGTAGCGCCAGGGAAGCAGTGGCATCGCCGACTTCGTCGCCAAGATCATCGGAAATTCGGCAATAAGCGTAGACATTGAAGAAATCCTGGCGAAGATTTCTAGGCAAAAACCAGGTGGCAACGGAGAAATTCTCGTAATGCGTGCGGGCGAGGCGCGCACAATATTGTTGAGCTTCAGCGAGGGATGGAGGCTTGTCGGGTATCGCGTAGTCAGGAGAAAGGCGCGACCAGCCGAGAGATTCAGCGTTCGAGAAGTTTTGCTCAGCCGCTTGAGTCACAAGTCAGTGCCCGGGAATAATCGCGGTTTTGATGTCGCCGCCCCGGTTCAACATGTGGCGGAGCACCTTCTGCAAGCTCGAGAGGGGCGCTTCGCCGGTGATGTAATCGGTGGGGCGAATCTTTTTGGCGGCGATCAGCCCGAACGCCCGGCGCACGGTTTCCGGCGTATGGTGGAACGTTGCCTTGAGCGTGATTTCCGAATAGTGCAGGCGGTTGGTATCGAGCTGCACCTTGCTACCGCTGGCGCATCCGCCGAAAAAGTTCACCGTGCCGCCTTTGCGGACCATGTCGATGGCCCACTCCCAGGCTTCGGGACGGCCGACGGCTTCGATCACGACATCGCAGCCGCGCTTCTGAGGCGTGAGAGCGCGGACGGCGTCGACTACATTTTGCGCTTTCGTGGTTTGCACGATTTCGTGCGCGCCCATATGCTTGGCCGCGGTGACCTGCTCGTCGCGCTTTACCACAGCGATCACGTTGCATCCGATGGCCCGCGCCACTTGAATAAACATCAGGCCGATCGGCCCCCCGCCAATGATAGTGACGGTGTCGCCGATCTCAACTCCGGTTTCATGCAACCCCCGAAGAACGCAGGCCAAAGGCTCGGTCATGGCGGCATCTTCGAAGCTGACGTTCGGCGGAATGACCAGCATGTTGGCTTCCACGATGCGCCGCGGCACGCGAATGTATTCCGCGTAGGCGCCGTTGTTGAAGAGCAGATCCTCGCAAAGATTCTCCTGGTGCTTCGAGCAGTAAAAGCACATCTGGCAGGGAGCGGAATTGAGCGCGACGACACGCTGGCCTTTCTTGAAGCTGACAACGCCCTCGCCAACTTCTTCCACCACTCCCGCCAGTTCGTGGCCGAACAGCGCTGGAGGCACGATCATGCGGGCGTGATAGCCGCGCTGGTAGACCTTGAGATCGGTGCCGCAGGTGAGCGCCACCTGCACCTTCACCAGTACCTCGCCTTTCTCCACGCGAGGGATCGGCACTTTTTCGATCTTGATATCTTCTTTGCCGTAGAGGACGGCGGCTGTCATCTTTCCGTTCACTGCTGACTTCCTTCCGCTTGCCGCGAACCGTTCCATGCGCCGGCGGGCTGAATGACAATCTTCATCGATGCCGGCTGCGGATGCGCCGCAAATTCGAGGGCCTGAGCCGCATCCCGCAAGGAAAAACGGTGACTGATGAGCTTTTCCAGATCCATCTCCCGATTCATGACAAAATCAACCGATTCTTCCTGCAGGTCGACCGAGGCACTATAAGAACCAACCAGCGCCTTCTCATCCACGCAAACCGCAGCCGGATCAATCACCACTTCGCCATGCTGAGTCTGCGCAAACAGCAATACCCGCCCCCCAGGCCGAGCAGCGTCCATTGCGGGACGGATCAAGGCGTTGCTGCCGACTGCCAGAATCACCGCGTCGGCACCGCGACCCTCAGTTCGCTCCCGCACAGAGCTGACTACATCCTGTTGCGACGCATCGATCGTCCGTTCAAATCGCAGGCTTTTGGATATTTTAAGCCTCTCCGCGTACAAATCGGAAGTAATAACGGTGGCCCCGGCCCGGCGTGCAAGGACGCTCAGGATGATGCCTATCGGACCTTGCCCGATGGTCAATACAGTCTCGCCTGGAGTCAGCCGCAGGGCTTCGATTCCCTTCATGCATGTGTTGACAGGCTCGACAAAACAAGCCTGCTCGAACGACACTTCATCGGGAATGCGTACAGTCCCCTGCTCGACGATCCAATCCATGACGCGAACATATTCCGCGAAACCTCCGCCGGAGGGTTCGAAGCCGGCGGTGCATCCTACTTTCTTATAAGTGAGGCACTGGGCGAAGGTTTTGTGGCGGCAATAATAACAAGTGCGGCAAGGGATATGGTGAAAAACGACGACTCGATCGCCGACACGGAATTTGCCGACTCCCTCGCCGACAGCGGCTACTTCACCCGAGGTTTCATGCCCGAAAATTCGCGGCGCAGCGTGCGAGCCGGTAGCTATTTTTTTCAGGTCGGTCCCACACACGCCGCAGGTGTGAACGCGAACAAGAATTTCGCCGGGACCAATTTTGGGCACGGGCACGGTCTCGAGCCGCACATCGTTGACGCCCCGATAGACGGCGGCAAGCATAGTTGCTGGGATGGATTGGCTGGCGTTTTCCAGTTCGACTTGTCCGGCAATACTCATGAAGAGGCTAAATAAAGTTTATATCGTTTTCGCTTCGATTGGGTTATTCGCCAGATGGCGGGGATCGTTCAGATATTTCCCCAGCGCTTTCGCGGCCTTGTTGCTATTGCGGGCCAGTTCGGCGGTACGCGGCCACAACCACGGCCTGAGCGCTGCATGAAAGGCGAAACTGGCATTGCGAAAGCGGCCTAGGGGGTCAATAAAGCGGGAAAGATCGGGCATATCGAATTCAAACCCGTCGGAGATAACTTTTGTTGCGCGGAAGGTGATGCCGTGGACGCGGGCGGCGGTGGCGACCGCGGCGGCTTCCATGTCGATGGCTTGCGCCGCGTAAGCCTGGGCGAGCTTGGCTTTTTGCTGCGCACCGGCGACGTGCGTGCAAGTAAGGAGTGTTCCCTTGCCTCCGGCGATGTTGATCCGGCCGCCATCCCGGCCGTCGATAACCAGCGAGGGCGTGAAAATGTCCCCCACACACATGCCGGGCTGCAAAGCTCCGGCAAAACCGACCGAATGCAACAAGTCCGGATGATAAAGTTCGACGGCAGCTTCAGCGGCGCGCCGGGCGGCATCGAGGCCAATTCCGCCGGCGATAAGAACGGCGCCGTCGGCCTCGTAGAGGGTAAAAGCGCGACCGGAGTACGACTGTTGGATGCGGCGGGACTTACGAATCAGTCCGCTGACTTCGCGTTCGAGAGCGGCGATGATGGCAATCCTAGACATAGCCATTCGCCCGGAACCACTCGACCGCGCGGCGCAAAGCGGCGTCGGGCGAAACGATTCGCCATCCCAGTTCGCGCTCGGCCTTGTCGGAACTGGCCCACATTTTTTTCTTGCCCATGCGAACGCTTTCGATGGTGGCGCGCGGCTCTTTGCCGAGTATGCGGCCGCTAACCGCTTGGTCAACCGCGCCTGCAAGGTACGCAACGAAGTAGGGCAGCTTCACGGTCGGCGAAGGCAGGCCGGAGATTGCGCCGAGTTTATCCAGAATCTGTTTAAGCGTGAGATTCTCGCCGCCCAGAATATACCGCTCTCCTGACTTCCCTTTTTCAAGCGCAGCAACGTGGCCGCGAGCACATTCGCATACGTCAACGAGGTTTAATCCGGTTTCAACGTATGCGGGAAACTTCCGCTTCAGAAAATCGACGACGATGCGGCCCGTTGGGGTGGGTTTGATATCCCGTTCGCCGATCGGAGTCGTCGGATTCACAGTAACCACACGCATACCGCCGCTGCGTCCCGCATCGAGCGCGATTTGCTCGGCCATGAACTTGGAGCGTTTGTAGTGGCCGATCATGTCGGCGAGGGAAACGGGAGAATCTTCATCGGCAGGCTGGCCGCTTCGCGTGAAACCGATGGTGGCGACGCTCGACGTGTAAACCACGTTCTTGACGCCGTTCTTGCGCGCGGCTTCAAGGACGGCGCGCGTGCCTTCGACGTTCGAGCGGTACATATCGTTGGGATCGGTTACCCAGAGGCGATAGTCGGCGGCGACATGGAAGACCGTATCGCATCCAGACATGGCTTTTTCAAGCGATGCCGGATCGCGAAGGTCTCCGGCAACGGTTTCGGCCTTTAAGCCTTCGAGATTTTTCAAATTGCTCGTTGGACGAACGAGCAGGCGCAGCTCGGCTCCTTGGTCGGCAAGCACGCGGGCCACGTGAGAACCAAGAAATCCGGTGGCGCCTGTGAGGAATGCCTTCAAGTGAGTTCTCGTTCAACCAAGGCAACCTGAGCGCGATCCGCGGCGATCACTTGGCCGCGTAACCGCTGGCGCCAAGAAAGTGGAGCGAGACGTACGGCTCATCACCCACGACCCAACTGTCGTGACCCGGAGGTCCAGGTGGGATGTAGAAGAGTTTGCCCGCGCGGAGTTCATGGATGATCCCGTCTTTCATTGCCGCAGTGGCGCAACCGGAAAGCACCAGGCCTATGTGCTCCACATTGCAAAGCGACGCTCCTACTTTGGGCCCCACATGGAGCGACCACTTCCATCCGGGCTGGTATGTTGCGCGCCCGATCGTCATTCCCCCGATGTTTACGATTTCGAATTTTCCTTTCTCAAATATTCGCACTTCGTCGGGGTCTTCGAAGCTTTTCAAAACTGGCTCGATCGCAAGCATAAGCATAAGCCGTCCGGCCTAACTTCCCTCTTTCTCCATCACCTTCTGATAGGTCGTCAGCGCGAGCAGCGGGAAGTATTCGCGATAGAGGTGGTACTTCAAATAAAACACGCGTGGGAAGCCGGTACCGGTGAAGTAACGCTCATCCCAGGAGCCGTTTTCCTTCTGGGTGCGCAGCAGATAAGCTACCCCGCGCGCAACGCTGTCGCTGCGCGTATCTCCAGCGGCGAGCAAGCCGAGAATCGCCCACGCGGTTTGTGAAGGAGTGCTGTCCCCCTGCCCGCGCAAGGTGGGATCGTCGTAAGCGCCGACGGTTTCTCCCCATCCGCCATCGGGATTCTGCACCATCCGCAGCCACTCGGCTCCCTGCTGAATGCAGGGCTCGTGGTGGTCGATGCTCATGGCTTCGAGTCCGCGCAGCACGAGCGCAGTGCCGTAGATATAATTCACCCCCCAGCGGCCGAACCAACTGCCGTCGGGCTCCTGTTCGTCGCGAATGAATTGAATCGCGCGCTTTACAGCTTTGTGATTCTTGTCGTAGCCGTAAGCAGCGAACATCTCCAGCATGCGTCCGGTAATATCGACGGTCGCGGGATCGAGCATCGCGTTGTGATCGGCGAACGGGATGTGCTGAAAAATCATCTCATCGTTGTCTTTGTCGAATGAGGCCCAACCGCCGTTCTTGCATTGCATGGATAAGATCCAGTCGATGGCCCGCTGCACCGACTCACGCTGATATCGGCCATTGGGATGCTCGACGCGGCTAAGCGCAAGGCAAACCATGCCCGTATCATCGACGTCGGGATAGAACTCGTTGTTGAACTCGAAGTACCAACCGGCTGGCTTGCCTTTTTTGTTCTTGACCTGCCAATCGCCGGGATTGCGAACCTGTTTTTGCAAAATCCAGTCGGCACACTTCACCAGGCGCGCATCGTTGGCGGAAACTCCGGCTTCGCCGAGCGCGAAGAGAGCGTAGGCTGTATCCCACACCGGAGACATGCAAGGCTGCATGCGGAACGTATCTTTCTCTTCGATACCAAGTTTCTCAAACTCGTCGAGAGCCCGGATTACTTGGGGATCGTCGAGCGAGTATCCCTGTGCGCGGAGGGCGATAATGGCATTTAGCATCGAAGGATAGATCGCACCCAAGCCGTCACTCATTTCGAAGTGTTCCAACATCCACTTCTCTGCTTTCTTGAGCGCGATCGATCTCAGCGGACGAACGTGAACTGCCTCGAACCAATGCGTGAGACGGTCGAGACACAGGAAAAAGTTCCGCCAGGAAACGATCTTTTTCGACCAGTGAAGGTGCATGCGCGACTTCTGCATCCCTCCCACAAACAATTCTTCCACGCCCATTTCTCGCGGAATCTTCTTGAACGGTTTTTTCGCGTAGCAAATGGAAAGCGGAACCAATATCGCACGCGACCACGAAGAAATCTCGTAGATGTTGAACCAGAACCAGTTGGGAAAAAGAACGATTTCAGGAGGGATCGCTGGAACCGCGTCGTAGTCGTACTGGCCGAAGAAACAAAGGTAGATTTTCGTAAATGTGTTGACTTCCGTGACCCCCCCGAGTTCAAGAATCCTGTTGCGGGCGCGTTGTAGAACAGGGTGGTCCGCTTTGTACCCGGCGAGCTTGAGCGCGAAATAAGCTTTCACCGACGCGCTGATATTCGAAGGGCCGGCTTCATAAATGCTCCAGCCGCCGTCTTCGTTTTGGTGCTGGATGATCCAGTTGGCCGCCTTTTGAAAGCGCTCAGGGTTGCCGGTTCCGAGAAGAGTGTGGAGCAGAATGTAATCCGATTCGAGCGTGGTATCGGCTTCGAGTTCTCCGCACCAGTAGCCCTGCTCATGCTGTTGGGAAAAAAGAAAATCGCGCGCCGCTCTTATGGCTGCTCCTACGCGGGTGAACAGCGCATCAATTCTGCCGAAACGCAGTTGCGGATCAGAAGCTATGTAAGGGTTGGGGGAGTTGGTTTCCATGCTATCCCTGAATTCCGTCAATCCGCGGTCGCGCCGGCCGGAGCGGCGGCAATGGCTTCGACAATTTCCGGCGGCAGACCAAAGCGCACGTTTTCCGGCATCACTTCGAGTTCCTGCACATTGCCAAAGCCCTTGGTGGCTAAAAACTTCACCGTTTCCTCCACCAGACATTCCGGAGCTGAAGCGCCAGCCGTCAGCGCGATGGTCCTCGCATCCAGCAGCCACTCGGGCTCAATGTCTTTGTAACTATCGATCAGGTGCGAGTTTGTGCCCAGATTGCGCGCCACTTCCACCAGTCGGTTGGAATTGGAACTGTTCTCCGAACCGACAACCAGCAGCAAATCGGCTTCCGAAGCGACCTGCTTCACAGCCACCTGGCGATTTTCCGTGGCATAGCAAATATCCTGCGCGGCCGGTCCTTTGATGTTGGGAAACTTCTGTTTGAGGGCCGCGATGATGTCTTTGGTTTCATCTAGACTAAGGGTGGTCTGCGTGAGGTAGGCGACGCGGTCGGGATCAGGTACGGAGAGCGACTTTACCTGCTCCGGATTGCCGACAACCTGCGTAACCAGGGGAGCCTCGCCGAGAGTTCCCTGCACTTCGTCGTGGTCGTGATGACCAATCAGAATCAGCGAATAGCCTTCCTTGGCGAACTTGACCGCTTCCACGTGAACTTTGGTGACAAGCGGGCAAGTCGCATCGATGACGCGCAATCCGCGCCGGCGGCTGTGCTCGCGAACTTCCGGAGAGACTCCGTGGGCGCTATAAATGACGCGCTCACCGTTCGGCACTTCGTCTTCACTGTCGACGAAAATCGCGCCTTTGGCGCGGAGTTCATCGACCACGAAGCTGTTATGAACAATCTCTTTGCGCACGTAGATCGGCGGCCCGAAAGCCTCAAGCGCGATGCGCACCACGTCGATGGCGCGCACCACCCCGGCGCAAAATCCGCGGGGCTTTAAGAGAAGTAAGGTTTTCCCCTGAGTCGTTGCCAATATCGAGCTCCAATTCTGAGATATTCCCCGCATCCTTCAGGATGCAAAAATCCCAGCCAAATAAGCACAACCAGACTACATGATCCGGAAGCTTTTGCTAACTACTAGGCTAACGGATGGCATCTCTTTGGTCAACGTAAGATGCAGAAAGCGCGAGGATTAGCAGCGAAGGGGAAGAAACTCAGGTTCATTGGCAGCCACGCACCGCTGAAGGTTTCAAGCGAAGAAGTTCCTAGCCGTTCGCTTTGATCATCTGCTCGGCGTGCTTGCGGGAGGTCTCGGTCAACTTTGCCCCGCTCAACATGCGGGCGATCTCCTCGGTCCGCTCGTCGCCTGTGATCAGTCGGATGCTGGTGCGAGTCCTGCCATTCCGCTCTCTCTTCTCGATGACATAGTGATGATCGGCACACGTCGCGATCTGCGGCAGATGGGTGATGCACAAGACCTGGTTCGAGCGGGCCAGGGCTTTGAGCTTCTTGCCGACGGCCTCGGCAGCGCGGCCGCCGATGCCGGTGTCCATCTCGTCGAAGACCATGGTGCGCGGCACGGCTTTCGATGAATTAAGCGGCTTCGCGGCCGAGGACCCGCGTTGGCTTCCGGATTCCACACTGACTTTTAGAGCCAGCATCACGCGCGACAGTTCCCCGCCCGAAGCGATGTGCTCAAGCTGCCGCATGGGCTCGCCTGGATTTGTGGCGATCATATAGACGACCTGGTCGATTCCCGCCGGTCCCCAATTCCCTGCTTCTTCGCTCTTCGTCATCTCGATCCGAAAGGTCGATTTCATAGCCAGATCGTTGATCTCGGCGTCTACCAGCTTTTCTAGCCGGGTCGCGGCATCGCGGCGTTTTTTCGAAAGCACGCGCGCGGCCTGGAGATATTCTTCCGCTGCTTTCGCGAGGTCGGAACGCAACTCCCGGAGAATTTCGTCTTTGTTTTCGATCTCCGAAAGCTTGCGTCCGGCGTCGTCGCCAAATGCAATCACAGCGTCCAGCGTGGGGCCGTATTTTCGCTTGAGCCGATCGAGCAGTGCCAGCCGATCTTCGACTTCCGCCAGGTGCTCGGGCGAGGCGTGGATGCCGCCAGCGTAGTCGCGCACGGTAGCTCCGACGTCTTCGACGCTGATGCGAGCCGTCTCCAGCGCTGCGATCACTTCTTGAAACTTTGGCTCAAAGCGAGCCAATTCTTCGATTTGCTTCTGGGCCGCGCGCAATGATGCGGAAGTCGACGCACCGCCTTCGTATAGCAGATCGAAAGCATGCATGGCTGCGTTGTAGATTTTCTCTGCGTTCGCGAGTACTCGTTTTTCGGTTTCGAGTTTCTCGTCTTCGCCGGGCTGAAGTTTGGCATCGGCAATCTCGCGCCTCTGAAATTGCCACAGGTCGACCAGGCGAAGCCGATCCTGCTCGTCGCGTTCCAGTTCAGCGATGCGGACGCGAATTTTCCTCCAGGCCTCGTATGCCGCAGCCACCGGTCCGGTCTGGTTTGCGGCAAAGGAGTCTAGCAACGCCAAACGAGCATCGGTATCCAGGGACAACAGCGATTCGTTTTGGGCGTGGATGACCGCAAGGTGCGGCCCTAGCTGCCTCAGAACCGCCACGGTCGCCGCTTGATTATTCACGAAGACGCGACCTTTTCCGCTCGTCGCGATCTCGCGACGAATGATCAGCGGGCTATCCTCCGATTCGCCTTGGTCGTTGTCTGGGTCTGGATTAGCGTCGAGGCCGTTGCCTTCGAGAATGACCGCGATCTGCTCGCCGGCTTCGCTCGCGGATTCGAAAACCGCCGAGACTACTGCTTTCTCGGCGCCGGCGCGGATCACATCGGTTGATGCTTTTTCTCCGAGCAACAACGCAAGGGCATCGATCAAGATGGATTTCCCGGCGCCCGTTTCGCCGGTAAGCAGGTTCAGCCCTGGCGCAAACTCGACCGTCGCATTGTCGATGACCGCGTAATTTTCGAGCCGCAGTTCAACCAGCACGGTAGCGCCCTATCCAACACGATCTTCGATCGAGCGCAGCATAGCATGAAAAGACGTTGTGAAAACCACGCACGTTTAAGCCCGGCTTCCCTGGGAGCCCCGCGCGAGATCGGGCTGAGTAGAGTTGCGTCTCCACGTTTCGACCGTCGCGCGGGATGTAAATCCTCCATGCTCTTCCCTGCCTAGCCGGCTTTGCGAAGGCTTTGGCCTTCGCCTGGATCCCGCCTGCCGCCTATCACCTCTTTGCGACGCTCGCGCAGGCGCTCCTGGAAAGTGTCCCAGCGTCCGCCGATGCCGACCGCACTATTCTCGATCTCCACCGTATCCGTGCTGGCGGCAAAGCCGCCGCTTTCGAAGGCGCCTGTATCTTCCATGGGCGGGTCCGCAGGTGCTTGAGCTGTGCCCGCGGGGAGGGTATTCAGAGCCGGTCGGCCTCCGTGCGACGCCTCTTCCGACGAGCGATTTCCTTCCATCTGATATGTAGTCGGCGTGATATTCCGATCGGTCCCCGCACGGTGCATCACGGGGTCGGCTTTCCACTGCGCGCGGTAACGCCGCTCGTAGTCCACCCACTGCTCGTCGGATTCCAGATCCGACTCGTTATAGGGAGGAAGCGATTCGATCTGGCGCTTGCTTAGATCGGCTGCGAAGTCGTCTTTGTGTTTCGCGGAAGTATGTAAACGCTCGACCGGAACCACAAATTTCTTGGTTGAAAGCCAACCGCCGGTATCGACAACTACGTAGCGAATGTCTCCCATGGAATGATCGAAGATCACGTCGTCGATTTTGCCAAGCTTTTCATCGTTTATGCCATAGAGTGTCGAGCCGCGAATATCGTCGGCGTCGTTGGTGAACCGATAGTCCCGTAACATTCCGCATTGCGCCATAAATTCCGTTCCTCCGGGAATTCTTAGAGTTTCTAACTCCGCCGCTCTTGGATGCCGTTCCATCGAGTGAGGTATAGCGCCGAAAAAAGATGGCGTCTCCGTGCAGGTCCTCGCGAACATAATTAGGGCCATCCCCGTTATGTTTGAGATTCGCTGCCTCGACGCGGCGGTGTGATCATCTATAATCGCGTTAAAGGAATCTCTCAAACAATGCATCTCTTCTCTTTGCCAGCCTTCTTCGACGGCGGGGAAATCGTTGAACTCGTTTCCAGCACCGGATCCGTAGCCAAGTTTGTTCTGCTTACTTTGTTGGCCTTTAGCCTGGTTTCGTGGGCAATCATTCTGACCAAGTGGAGCCTGCTGCGGCGGGCCCGGTTGCAGAGCGGACGCTTCGTGCGAGCCTTCCGTCGAGCCCAACGCTTGCAGGATATCGCGGCGGTTGCCGATCAGTTTCGCCCTAGTCCGCTCGTTGGAGTATTTGAAGGCGGATACGCGGAGTACAAGCGCCAGCTTTCGGGTCCTGATCCATCCTTGCGAAGCCTGACGGCTGTGCAGCGCGGAATGCAGATTGGCGCTTCGGAAGAAATTTCTCGACTGGAGCGCAACGTTCCCTGGTTGGCAATTACCGCGGCTGTAACTCCGTTCATCGGGCTGTTCGGAACGGTGTGGGGAATTATCGATGCATTTCACGGTCTGGGAACCGCGGGAGGCGCAACTTTGCGAGCCGTGGCTCCCGGTATTTCCGAAGCTCTGATCACCACCGCCGCCGGACTGGTTGCGGCAATTCCTGCTGTCATCGCCTACAACCTGATTGGCAATTCCATTCGGGGTTTTGCGGCGCGTGGCGATGATTTCTCGCTTGAAGTGCTCAACACTCTTGAGAGCATTCAGCCGCAAGTCATGGCCGAAGTGAGGCGTTAATGGCTTTCACTACTGCCAATGGCCGCACGCAGAGCGCCCTCGCCGATATCAACATCACGCCCCTCGTCGATGTCGTGCTGGTGCTGCTCATCATCTTCATGGTCACCGCACCCGTGCTCGAGTCCGGCATCGAAGTGAACGTGCCCAAAACGCGCACGGTGAAAGAGATCACCGAGGAGCGGACGGTTATCACCATCAACAAAGATCAGCGGGTTTTTTTGGGCAACGACGCGGTCAATATCAATGAGATCGCGGCTAAACTGCGGCAGAAGATTCGCGATCCGCGAAACCAGTTTATTTTTGTCCGGGCCGACGAGAACGTACCCTTTGGCGCTTTCGCCACCGTGATGGATGCCGTGAAGCAGGCGGGCATTACCAACATCAGCATCGTGACCCAGCCTTTGGAAACCAATGTCCCGAAACGCTGAAATATTTTTCGAGCACGATAGCTGGCCGAAGGCTCTGGGATGGTCCGCGGGATTCCACGTTGCGGTTGCGGCGTTCATATTCCTCTACGCAACTTATGTCGCCACGTCGCACGGCCAGGGCTGGGGAGCAGGCGGGGGCGGTTCGGCGATTGGCGTGAGCCTCGTCAGCAATGTTCCCTTGCTTGCCGCGCCTTCGCCCACGCAGAACGTTCTGGCGAATGAATCGAAGGGCTTGACGCAATCCCAGCCCAAGCCGCAAGAAAAAGAACCGGATGCGATCGAGATTCAGGGCAAGAACGTAAAGATCAAGCCGAAGAAGGTAGTGACGGTCACCAAGGAAAAACCAAAACCGGAACCCGAAGAAGATACCAATCAGGTCGCGTTCGGCGAGGGCGGACCCGTGAGCGGCCCATATGGATCGTTTGCCTCAGGCGGCGCCAAGGGTGGTTTCGGCGTCACAGGAAATGGGGGCGATTTTGGCACGCTCTATGCCTATTACGTGCAGATCATTCAACGGAAGGTCTCCGAAAACTGGCTGAAGTATGAAGTCGACCCCAATATCACCAACGCGAATCGTGTTTACATCACGTTTGACGTGGCGCGCGACGGGCATCCATACAACGTTCAGCTTGAACAGTCGAGCGGCGTGCCTTCCCTCGATGTTTCGGCGATTCGCGCCTTGCAGAGAATTGACACTTTCGGACCGCTTCCGCAGGACTATACCGGGAACAAGATTACGGTCGAGTATTGGTTCGACTACAAGAAATAAGGCAGCTGCGGCAACCGAACGACGCCACTCTGGACGGCGCGGACCGGAGATTTTAAATACGTTGAATCAAACTTTCTTGCGTTACGAAGATTATGTTACCAAGATAGATCATCCGGCATCTACCTGATGATGGGTTAGGTTCGGAATGCCGGCGGTGGTCAATCGTAACTTGCCAACCGGAACATATCGGACTACGATATTGTCGTTCCCAGTATCCTTTTGTTCCGGCAGTCCGCTTTACCGTTTGAAAAGGATGGCCTACAAGAACCCGAAAGTTTCGTCCTCTGCCTCAGTCGGCTTATACCTTCTGTGCAGCGTGATTCTGCTCGCGATATTTTTCTGCCTGATCCCTTCCGTTGCCCCTGCGCAGGATTGGGTTCGCACCGGTTCCGGTCTCGGCGTGGAAAAAGTGCGGCTGGCGGTGCCGGATTTCAAGGCGGGCAACGGAGACCCACTAAACGCTGCCCTGCTCAAAACCTTCAACGACACATTCTGGAACGATCTCGATAATTCGGGAGTGGTCGAATTAGTTTCGAAGAGTTTCTATCCGCTGCAGGTTCCAGGGCAGCCGAGCGATGTCACGTATCCCGCCTGGAATTCGCCTCCGCCCAACGCGGCAATGCTGGCCTTCGGCAATCTCGCTGTCGCGGGCGGAAAAGTCGTGGTGCAGGGCTGGCTCTACGACGTGAAGAACACGGCCTCGCCTCAGGTTCTGGGCAAGCAGTACATGGATGTGGCGACCGCCGATGCCACGCGGCTGATCGCTCATAAGTTCGCCGATGAGATTATTTTTCGCTTAGGGGGCGGAATTCCCGGCATCGCCGAGAGCAAAATCTATTTCGTCAGCGACCGCTCGGGTCATAAAGAAATCTGGGTCATGGATTACGACGGCTCGAACCAGGAACAACTGACGCATCTCGGAACAATCGCTCTTTCCCCGCGCATCTCGCCGGATGGATCGCGCCTGGCTTTCAGCGGAGTGACGAAGTACGGCTGGCAGATCCTGATGTACTCGACCGCGCTGAATCGCTTACTCAGCTTTCCGAGGTTCGGCGGAGACAATTTTTCGCCGTCGTGGTCTCCAGACGGTAGCCGGCTGGCATTTTCCTCGGCGCGCAGCGGGCACTCGCAGATTTATCTTTGCGACTCTTCGGGTGGAGGTCTTCGGGAGATGACTACCGGCAAAGGCCCGGATGTTTCGCCGGCGTGGAATCCCAAGACCGGCGCGCAGATCGCATTCGTCAGCGGCGACACCGGACTGCCGCAGGTCTATACCATGGAAGCCGACGGGACCAACCAGCAACGCATGACCGATCAGGGTTATGCGGTGTCGCCGAACTGGTCTCCGAATGGACAATTTCTTACCATGGCTTGGACCCGGCGTTATGGTCCCGGCGAACCGGGATCTTCCGACATTTATCTGATGGATATCGCCAGCAAGCAGTGGGTGCAGCTCACTCATGACGGCGGTCGCAATGATTTTCCTTGGTGGGCGCCAGACGGCAGGCATATTGTGTTTCAATCGAGGCGATCGGGCAAAGATGAACTCTGGATGATGCTGGCCGACGGAACCAAACTTCATCAATTGACTTTTACGGGACGCAATTCGCAACCGAACTGGACCTGGAAGTAGCGGCCAGGAGAAGAACTTAGAAGTCGTTTTGGGAGGTAGCAGTAAAAAAGTCGGAAATAAATATCACTTCGTCGGAACCCGAAGCAGTTTTCGGGTTCGCAGGAGGAATCAACGGAATGAGGGACAACGTGAAAAGCATGAACCTGCAGCAAGCTGTGAAGACGCTCGCCACCGTAATCGCATTGTGCGCGGTTCTTATGTTGGGCGCGTGCAAAAAGAAAGCCGCCCCCCCGCCACCACCCCCGCCACCGCCGCCGCCGTCGCCCACAGCTTCTATCTCCGTGAGCCCGGATACCATTCAGTCTGGCCAATCGGCCACGCTGAGCTGGCAGACTTCGAATGCCACAGATGTTTCGATTGACGGCATCGGTGCCGTGCAAGCCAGCGGATCGCAATCGGTCAGCCCGACTGATTCGACAACGTATCACCTGGTTGCCAAGGGTGCGGGTGGCACGCAAGAAGCGACCACGCGTCTAACCGTGACCCAACCGCCGCCGCCACCGCCGCCGCCGACTCCTGGTCCGTCGGACGAAGACTTGTTCGGTCAGAATGTCAAAGACATTTACTTCGACTATGACAAGTCGGATATTCGAGCCGACCAGCAGTCTGCGATTCAGGCCGATGCGCAGTTCCTCTCGCAGCATCCCAACATCAATTTCACGATTGAGGGACACTGCGACGACCGCGGCTCGACTGAGTACAACCTCGCCCTCGGCGATCAGCGCGCCAATTCGGTCAAGAATGCTCTGGTTGCCGCTGGAGTGAGCGCGAGCAACATCAAGACCATCAGCTACGGCAAGGAAAAGCCGTTCTGCATGGAAGACAACGAATCCTGCTGGCAGCAGAACCGCCGCGGGCACTTCGTGTATCAGAAGTAGTTCGGAACGTCGCCAGAGGCGGAGCCAATCCCGCCTCTGGCTTTTATTACTGGCATCAACCTTCGCAACCCTCATTGCCTCCGGCCCGTCTAAAATGGATGCGGGAAATCCTTCCCTGCGGCAAAGGCTTATGACCATCAAACGATTGTCCACTCTCTTCGCTCTGTTCATGCTCTTCTCGCTGGCACTCCCGGCGTTCGGCGTGAGCAAGGAAATGGTGCAACTGCAAACCCAGGTACAGCAACTGCAGGAGCAGATGACCGCTATGCAGCGCGGCTTCGACGAGCGCATGGGGGTGATGAACAACCTGGTGCAGCAGGATGCCGATGCGGTCAACAAGGTGGGTGCGGCAATTACCGCGCTTCAGAACGCGATTCAGAAACAGCAAAGTGACTCCGGCGGGCGCGTCGACCAGATCTCCGGACAGATTCAGGCACTGAACGATTCGCTGGATGAACTCAAGGCGCGGGTGGCTGCTGTCAGCAAGCAACTCACAGACATGCAGTCGGCGCAGCAGAGCGTTCAGGCTGCTCAGGCTGCAGATCAGGCGAAACAGCAGGCGATGGCGCAGGCCCCACCGCCCGATGTTCTATATAACAATGCCTTGCGCGATTACAATGGCAACAACGCCCAGCTAGCCACGCAGGAATTCTCCGATTACATCAAGTTCTATCCCAATACCGACATGGCCGGGAACGCCTACTTCTATCTCGGCGAGATACAGTTCCGGCAAGGGAACTACCAGCAGGCCGCCCAGAATTACGATCAGGTTCTGCAGAACTTCCCTTCTGGCAACAAAGCCGCCTCGGCCGAGCTGAAAAAAGGATTCGCGTTGATTGAACTGGGCAAGCAGGATGATGGCGTGACCGAATTGCGGCACTTGATCCAGCGCTATCCCAAGTCGAATGAAGCGCTGCAGGCGCGGGAACGGCTGCATAAGCTGGGAGTATCGAGCCGGCCGGGCGAGTAGCTCCGATTACGCCGGTGTAGCAGCAGGTATTTCGAAGTATGGGGTTTGCAGCATGACAAAGATTTCAGAAAATGATCCTGATCGCTCCAAGGGCGCAGTTGAAAGCGATGAACATCACCACGACGGCAATGTCGGGCTGGAAGAACAGCTCGGACATCGCGACGAGGACCCGCGTCTGAAAGATGCAGATACTGATTTTCCGGAACCGGGTAATAATCCCGAGCATTCGGGCGAACCTCAGGTGAGAAAACCAAGCCAGAGAGCCACGAAAAACAGGCGGTAGGGATCCTTCGACTTCAATATGCAATTCGCAGCGCGAGTTGCATGTCTCCGCTCAGGATGACATCCAACCTGCAGAGCCTTCAAATTGCCATCGCGCCAACTTCTTTTTCGACTTCTACAGTATCGACCATGACGATGGCGTCCCAGGGGCAGCCATCGAGGAAGCAGCCATCGGGGCCCTTGCTAAGGCACTTCTTGCATCCGATGCAGAGAATGGGATCGATCTGGATGCGGCCAAACGGTGGATGATCTTCGTCCGGAACCCAGAACATGCAGTCTTCCACTGGACAATATTCCACACAGGCAGGCGAACCGGCACATCCTGTGCAGCATTCGGTAATAACCGCCAGTTCTTTCGGTTTCTTCTTGCGCGGTGTGCTGAGGCCCTTGGATTTTGGTTCCCACTTCATGTCATCGGGAACCATACCGACAGCTTTGGTCGCTCCGGGTGCAGGAGGCATGACAGGGATTATAACCCAGGTTGGAGCTACGGTCGGCGGCTTTAGCCACGAGTTCGTTGTTGCCATGGCGCAAGGAATCCGAGAGAACACCGACAGCCGGTCACTTGGTTTGGAGAAAACAGATCCGTGCGGAATGACATTCCATAAAGGCAATTGACATGTGCAACACATGAAAGTATGCTTGTAACATGTCAAAAATGATTCAGCTGCGCAACGTCCCCGACGCCCTGCACCGCGGGCTCAAAGCGCGCGCCGCGATGGCTGGCATGTCACTTTCCGACTATCTGCTCTCTGAGATCAGAGAAATCGCCGAGAAGCCCACGCTTGCTGAATTGCGCGAGCGGTTACATGTGCGCAGCCGGGCTGCCGCGCAAATCGATAGTGCCCGTTTGGTTCGCGAAGAGCGCGACGCAAGATGATCGTTCTGGACGCGTCGGCCGTCACCGACTGGCTTCTGCAAACCGATGCTGGCCTCCGTATAGAACATCGAATTTTTTCGCGCGGCGACACCTTACATGCACCCCACCTGCTTGACCTTGAGGTCGTTCAGGTACTGCGAAGATTGGTGCGGCAAAAAACCATTTCCGGCAGTCGAGCAGACGATGCGGTTCGCGATCTGCTCGATCTACGGCTCACGCGATATCCTCACGATGTGCTTGTGCCTCGTATCTGGCAGCTCCGCGACAATTTTTCGGCCTACGATGCGGCGTATCTCGTCCTTGCGGAAAAACTGGGGGCGGTCTTGATCACGCGAGACCGCGGGTTCGATATTCCCTTGGGACAGAGAGCGGAGATTGAGGTTTACTGACCATGCCCCACGAGGAAATTCCGCGAGTTCGAACGATCTGCCCAAATTGGCACTCCTAGAATCAATTGTGCTTCCTGACGTCTGACCGTACTTCTACTCTGCTATATTGAACCCCTACGACGAAGGAGCATCCCATGGCTGGAAAAAGTCTGAACCGGGTTCAACTGATCGGCAATCTGGGCAAAGATCCAGAAGTGAAATACACGCCACAAGGCACGCCTGTGGCCAAGCTGACCATCGCCACCAACGAGCGGTTCAAAGACAAGAGCGGCGAGTGGCAGGACCGCACCGAGTGGCACAACGTTGTGCTTTGGCAGCGGTTGGCCGAAATTGCTGGAGAGTATCTGAAAAAAGGCGGCAAGGTCTACATTGAAGGCCGGCTGCAAACCCGCTCGTGGGATGACAAGCAGACCAATCAGAAAAAATATATGACCGAGGTGGTCGCGAGCGATCTGATCCTGCTCGGCGGACGCGGCGAAGGCGAAGGCAGCGGCGGATATTCGCGTGGGGCGGCGGCTGGCGGAAACAACAATTTCGACCAGCGCGTTCCCGAGCATGAGCCGGCAGGCGCAGCCTCGGGGCCGATTACGGATGAGGATATTCCGTTCTAGGCGCACCGAATGATGCAGTTTGGCTGTCATCCTGAGTGAGCGCTTTTTGCGAAGCGAGGCTCTGGGCGAGCCGTGCGCAAAATCGCGCGTTTGGCTCGCTTCCTTTACCGGCGTACCGGCGTAACTTCTTTCGGCAGCTCAACGGTGGGATAATTGTGGTAGGGCATTTGGCACGGCGTGCGGCGCTGTAAAAACGCCTCAGCAGTGAGGAGTATTTATGACGATCGATGAACGTCTGGATCGACTCACCGAGCGGCACGAGGCGCTGACGCAGTCGGTCGAACTTCTACTGCGCGAGAGTCAGGAGCACACACAGCAAGTTGCCGCATTGCGAGACGCGAGCGCCACCCTCCTGCGGATCGCGCAGATACACGAGAACCGC
>JASICF010000256.1 GCA_030044775.1 Candidatus Sulfotelmatobacter sp.
CCCGCTGCCCGCTGGTCGAACTGATCAGCACAATATGCCCCGCCGCCGAACCCATGCGCGGCTGCGACTTCATCTGTGCCACCGTGTATTTGACGAGGCCGAATACGGCGTCGAGATTAATCGACAGCGTCGAGCGCCATTGCTCATCGCTCATCTTCTCGATCGCCACATCCTCCGCCGGCCAGACCCCATGGTTCGCCACAAGAATGTCGATCCTGCCGAACTGCTTGACGGCTTCCGCAACCAGCCTCCGCGCCGCATCGCTGCTGTCGAGATTGCTCTGACTCGGCCGGCAATTATTCTCCGCGCATTCCTTCACCAGAGCATCTGCCTGCGACTTGGCCTTCTGATAGCTGAAAACTACTTTTGCGCCCGCCGCCGCGAACATGCGGACCGTGGCCGCGCCAATACCGCGGGAGCCGCCGGTAATGAGAGCGGTTTTTCCGGAAAGAGAAAGTGGAATCGACATGCAGACAGTTTCAGGGTTCGAGCCGAAAATTGGCAAGTGGGGACGGGAACGTGATCGCTCTTGGTCTTACATCATTCCGAAGTCCCGCGCTCTTACCGGCGGGACGAGGAATCTCGCAAGGGCCGGCCATCAAAGTGTTCCGCCGGGAAAGCCGGAACCCTTACTCACGCTGAGCCACCGGGCTAATCGAAAAGCGTCCCTTCAATTGCCAGTGCAATCCAGTGCGTTGTGTCTGCCCCAAAACTCATCGGTGTAAAACTGAACCGAATACCATCGGCTTGCGAGTCGGCGCACCCGATAGACCTCGCAGGGTAAACCTTCGTACTTGCCCGGTCGTCCGCTCTTGGCTGCCACGGAAAGTGAGTCTGCAGGATCGAAAACCAGATATACCGTCGTATCTCCTGCTCCGGGAAACCCCCAACCGTCCCACTCGGCATGTTTCAATTCTCCGTTCGTTGGCTGTGGCTCAGCTAAAACCTCCGATTTGGCCCAATGCGATCGGATCGTCCATCGCGCGGAATCTCGAGCGGCAGAATAGTTCGCGGCCAGGACTGCGACCGCTGCCCAATAAAAGGTGAGCGCCAGTAGTCTCGAAAGACTCAGACGCATTTTCCAGCCGAGCGCGGCAAACAGAACGACCGGGCCGATAAAAACCGCAAAAGGAACAGACAGGACGAACGACAGATCACGATCGGTAAAGGCAGTCGCAGCGAGAAAAACAATCAAGACCGCTGCAGAAGCAATGAAAAGACGTCGCCAGTTGAGTTGAGGGTCGTCGGCTGTATTTGCCATCGAAGCGCGCGCTCAGACTTCCCTCGATCCTATCAATTCTCCTTCGTCGCCGGAGCCCGCTCAGACTTCAACCCGCGCGTCAGCAAGCGAACGAGCATCCCGTCGAACCCTGTTCCACTCATTTTTGCGAGTTCATCCAGAGCCTGCTCAGGAGTACGCGCCGCGGAAATCGACTGCTCGGTCAGCATGTTGGCATACGCGTCGGCGAGCGAAATAATCCGCGCCCACAGCGGAATCTGCTCGCCCTTCGCGCCATCCGGATAGCCGGAGCCGTCAAAGCGCTGGTGATGGTGCTCAATCGCCTGGCGCATCATCGCGCTGTGCGGAAGGATTCCAACTATCTCCGCGCCCACGCGCGCGTGCATCTTCACCAGAAAAAATTCGTCGTCGGTCAGCGGGCCGGGCTTATTCAGAATGCGTTCCGGCACAAAAATCTTTCCCACGTCGTGCACCCGCGCCGCATACACCAGATCGGAGGTATCTTCCGGAGGCAGGTGCAAAGCCCGCGCCAGAATTTCCGTGTATCGTGCCACCATATCGCCATGGCCGGAGGTGCGCAGCTCGCGTGATTCCGCGGCGCGGCTCAGAACTTCAATGGATTCCTTCAGCAGCGCCACATTGCAATCGTCTTCGCCGCCGCACAACTTCACCAGCATCGAAGCCAGTTCTTCCAGATGCTCCGGGCCGTTGTGCTCGCGCTGCAAAAAGCCTTCGATGTAGGCAGAAATCTGCTGCCGTTGCGCCGCAAATTCCTCACCCGCCGCAAACTCCTGCGCTGCGGAAACCCGGTTGCCGCCCGATCGCTTCGAAACATACATCCCCGCATCGGCAACGCGAATAATGTCTTCGATCGAAAATCCGTGCGTCGGAAAGCTGGCCACGCCGAAGCTGCCCGTCACATGGTGTTCGCTGAGCAGCGGATCCGACGCCATCCATTGCCGCAAACGCTCAGCCAGCACCTCCGCCTGTTCAGGCCCGGTCTCCGGCATCAGGATGATGAACTCATCGCCGCCGTAGCGTGCAACGACGTTCGATTGCCGCGATTTCTGTTCCAGCAGGCGGCCGACGCGCGCCAGCACCAGATCGCCTTCGAAGTGGCCCATCGTGTCGTTCACTTCTTTAAATTTGTCGAGATCGATCAGCACCACCGAGAACGGCCGCCCAGAACGCGAAGCCCGCTTCCATTCCGCCGACAGCGCTTCCCAGAAAAATCTTCGCGTCTTGATGCCGGTCAACCCGTCCGTAATCGATTGCTGCTGCAGCTTCTGGAAGACAAACGCATTATGCAGAGCCGTCGCCAGCAGATCGGCCAGCGTATTCAGGATGAGCACGTCCTGCGGCGAAAATGCGCTCTCGTCGCGGCTTTCGATATTCAACACACCGAGCAGCGTTTCGGTATAAGTGATCGGGACGCACAGCACCGAGCGCGAGTCCGGAAGGATTGCGCCCATCTGCCCAGGCATGCCGTTCTGAACCAAAGCCCGCTCGCCGGTACGCGCCACGCGGCCCAGAATCCCAAAGCCGATCGGAATGCGCTTCCCCATGGCATGCGCCGTCGCTCCGGCTTCGGCTTTGATTTCGATCTCTTTGGTTCCGTAATCGAGCAGCCCGATGCCGATATGATCGAAGCTGAAGTTTTTCTGAATTTCTCCCACGATCTGGCCCAGCAGGTGTACCGGGTCGTCACTGGAAATCGCGGTACGCGAAATGTTATTGAGAAAAGCCAGTTGCCGCGAACGCCGCTGCTCTTCGGCGAATAGCCGGGCGTTCTCAACCGCTACGGAAACCTGTCCCGCCGCTGTCACCAAAACGTCCAGGTCACGCTGCTCGAAGGCGAATTCTCGCTCCTTGTTCATTGCGACCATTACGCCCCCGGGCCGGTTGTTCAGCAGAATGGGCGCGGCGCACAGGCACTTCGCCGGTTGCGGGGGCTTGAAGGTAACTCCCAGGCGGGTTCGCGTTTTCTCCACCTCCGAACGGATCAACAGCGGTTGGCCCGTCCGGATCACGTACTCGGTAAAGCCGTTTCCCAGTTTGCGCGCCCGCTTCGGCAGAATCCGTCCATCCTCCACTTCCAGTTCGAAGCGGACTTCATCTCCCTCCTGAAACGCGATGAAGAAATTGTCGGTGTTGAAAATCTGTCCCAGTTCGCTGTGAATCGTGCGCAGAACTTCATCCTGATCCAGCCGCGAGCTGATCGCCTTTCCGATCTCAGTCAGCAGTTTGTACTCCTGCGTGCGGCGGTGCGCGTCGTGCGCGATCAGATAGTTGTCGATCGTCAAGCCGAGTTGCAGCGCGAGCCCGACCATCAGACGCGGGCCCGACATGCCAAACGTCTTCCGCTCGGCGTGTGGAAATAAAATCACCCCGAAGGCATGTTCACGAGTCTGCAAGCTCACGGCCGTTAGATTGCGGAACTCAGCCTCGGTGAAAAACTTCTTGAATTCTTTAAACGTCGAGGAAGAGCCAATCGGCAATTGTTCGGTGAGCTGCGAAAGATCGTGTGCCGTGAACAGGCCGCCTTGCCGGTAGGCGAGCTCGCATAGATACTGACCGGCGCCGCTGCTATTCAGCCGTTCGAGAAATTCCGGCGAGAATCCCTGCTCCACGGAGGGCAAAAGCCCGCGCCATCGTTCCGAGATATAAATGATTGCCCGGTTTGCCGATAAAGCTCCCGCCAGCCGGCTCAAAGCGGCCTGCATGCTGGGCAGCAGATCGTCGGCAGAGAGCAGACGCCGCGGATCGACTCCCAGGGTGGAAAGCGCCAGCGTATTTTCCTGCACCGCGTTGCGCTCGTTCTCGAACAGCACCATCACCATCGCGATGCCCAGCAGCATCTGCGGTACCGGCCCCAGATAATTTGCCGCACTGCCAAAGCGCGCCCCCCAGGGGTTGCGGAATTGCCCAGCGCCCATCAGCACGCCCCACAAAGCCAGCGCGAAGGCAAGCACCTTAAAAGCCAGCGATCCACGCCGGTGCCCGTTCACATAAAACACCGCCGAGCTGTAGAGCAGCACAGCTGCAATCGCGACATCCAGAGCGATGGTCGGCTGCTGCTCCATGTGTCCCTGGAAGTTGGCCCAGGCAAGCCCGATTCCTACAACGGCCAAGGCCGCGTCATACCACATCAGCTGCAGGTCTCCGCGCATCAGCCGCGTAGAAATGAAGATGCACAGTGCCATCGCCACCAGAAACAGAGAGCTTGCGAAAAACGCTAGCGGGGAAGGGGCTCGGTAAAACGAGAACGCGTCCAGAACGTAGTGCAGGGTGTACGCCGCCCAGGCGAACTGCCACGCCCGGAAGTAGGCCTGCCGGCTCTGCTCATAGAGGTAGGTGAAGACCAGGAACAGCAGGAGTGAAACCACTCCCGGAATCACCACCACGCTGATTACTACGCTATTCATGATTCCCTGGGCGACTTCGTGCCTGGATTAAGATTCCACAGCAGCCAAAGAGGGTTATTACATTTGACTAATGTTTTCACAGCCGTAGGATGAACACAATATGATTTAAGTACAGTCTCACAAGGTGTAAAAGTAATGGAATCTTGTGGTTACTTCGCGAGCTTCTAGGGCCGGTGCGACGCCCTGTGCATCGCGCCGCCGCTTGACGCTCCTTTTATCCTCCCCATACCATCGAATTTCTGACTCCTATGGCTGATTCCGTTCCTGGCATGGCTGGTCCCCGTGTGCGCTTCGCGCCTTCGCCTACCGGCTTTCTGCACGTCGGTAGCGCCCGCACCTTCATTTTTAACTGGCTCTACGCCCGCCACAACCACGGCACGATGATTCTTCGCCTCGACGACACCGACGTCGAGCGCAACACGCAGCAATCGGTCGACTCGATCTTCGAGGGATTGAAATGGCTCGGACTCAACTGGGACGAAGAATACAAGCAATCCGATCGCCTCGATCTGCATCGCAAAACCGCCTGGGCGATCTTCGAAAAAGGCCTCGCCTACCGCGACTTCACTCCCGCCCACGCCGGAGATGCGGAAAAATCCGGAGCTCAAGGCGCCTGGCTTTTCAATCCCGGCGCGCGCGAACTGTCTCGCGCCGAGAGCGATCGCCGCGCCGCTTCCGGCGAGCCTTTCGCCCTGCGTTTTCGCGTACCGCGACACGGCGAGGGGTATGCACGAACCGCGTGGGGACAGCCGCCCTCGGCTGTCCGATTTGCCGAAGGCAAATTATGCGTCCACTTTAACGATGCAGTTTACGGCGATCAAATGAAAGCCGCCGATGACATCGAAGATTTCGCCCTGCTGCGTTCCGACGGCATGCCGACCTACCATCTCGCGTCCTGCGCCGACGACGTCGATCTGCGCATCAGCCACGTCATCCGCGGCCAGGACCATCTGACCAACACATTCAAGCACGTGCTGATCTTCGAAGCCGCCGGAGCCGTCTCCCCCCAGTTCGCCCATCTTCCTTTACTCATCGCCCCGGATGGCACCAAGCTTTCCAAGCGCCGTCACGGCCCGGTGGTCAGCGTCACGACATATCGCGACGCCGGTTTTCTTCCCGAAGCGTTCATTAATTTTCTTTGCCTGCTGGGCTGGTCGCCAAAGAACGATCGCGAAAATATGTCTCTGCAGGAATTGCAGGATGCGTTTTCTCTCGAGGGGATCAACCGTTCGAATGCGGTTGTCAATTTCAAGGAGTCGGCTACTAGCGAGCCTGCTGCTCCGCCCAGCGGTGATGTCATTCCGACCGCTCGCGAAGCGAGCGGTCGGCACCTGCTTTTCCCGTCCCCGCTTTTCGCATCCGAAGAAACTTTCGATCCCAAAGCTCTCTGGCTCAACGCCGAACACATTCGCGCGTTGCCGGTCGAAAGCTTAAGCGAGCGCCTCCTGCCGATTGTGCGCGGCGAAGGGTGGGACGTCTCACCCGAAAAAATGCTACGCATTACTCAGTTGATCCGCGAGCGCATCAAGCTGCTGCGCGATGTCCTCACCACAGCCGATTTTTTCTTTGTGAAGCAGTTGCCACCGTATGACGCGGCCGAACTCATCCCGCAAAAAGGCGATTCGGCCATGGCGCTGAAAGTTCTGACGCGTGCCCGCGAAGTTCTTGCGAATGTCGAGTTCCGCCACGACCCGCTCGATCACACCTTGCGCGCCGCCGCGCAGGAATTGGGACTAAAAGCGGGACAGATGTTCCAGCCGATTCGCGTCGCTGTCTGCGGACGAAAAAATGCGCCGCCGTTATTCGAGACGCTGGAGGTGCTGGGGAAGGAGACAACCCTGGAGCGCGTTGCGTCAGCGATCGCAAAATTGCAACAGGGAGTTAATTAAAGCCGATTGCTAGCCGC
>JASICF010000020.1 GCA_030044775.1 Candidatus Sulfotelmatobacter sp.
CCCAAGTGGCAATTTGAAAAATTTCCCGGAGCCGACGAGAGTCTCGGTGTGCAGATGAAGTCCGTGGGCGAAGTGATGGCGATCGGCCGCACCTTCAAAGAAGCGCTGATGAAGGGCATTCGCTCGCTAGATACCGGAAAGCGCGTGGGCGGAGGGAAACTCGAACCGAAGATCTTGACACAGCGCCTGGTCACGCCACATCCGGAGCGGCTGGCTTATGTGCAGTATGCGCTGCGGCAAGGACACACGGTGAAGCAGGTCGCGAAGATGACTTCGATGGATCCGTGGTTTCTTTATCAGCTCAAAGAGATCAACGATATGCAGCTTGAGCTGGAAAAGCATCCCATGGAATCGATTCCGCGCGAAGTGCTGCGGGACGCGAAGCGCATGGGCTTTTCCGATGGCCGGATCGCGAATGTTTGGCGGCTTGAAGGACAGGAAAAAGTTCGGCACCTGCGGAAGAAGCATGCCGTGCTGCCGGTGTATAAGCGCGTCGATACCTGCGCCGCCGAGTTCGAGAGCTTCACGCCCTATCTTTACTCAACCTACGAAGATGAGGACGAAGCCGCGCCAACCGAGAAAAAGAAAATCATTATTTTGGGCAGCGGGCCGAACCGCATCGGGCAGGGAATCGAATTCGATTACTGCTGCTGCCACGCATCTTTCGCGCTGCACGAAGATGGCTACGAGACGATCATGATCAATTGCAATCCCGAGACCGTCTCGACCGATTACGACACCAGCGACCGGCTGTACTTCGAGCCGCTGACATTTGAAGATGTGTGGGCGATTTACCAGCATGAAACCGCGAAAGGCGCTGCATGCGGGGTGATCGTACAGTTTGGCGGGCAGACGCCGCTGAATCTCGCGTTGCCGCTGAAACAGGCGGGGCTGAACATTATCGGGACGTCGCCGGAGTCGATCGACCTGGCGGAGGATCGCAAGCACTTCAACAAACTCTTGGAGGAGCTACAAATTCCGCAGGCGGCGGGAATGATGGCGACTTCGCTTGAAGAAGCAATCGAAGGAGCGAAGCAGGTCGGATATCCGGTCGTGGTGCGGCCGTCGTATGTGCTTGGCGGACGAGCGATGGTGATTGCGTACGACGAAGAATCGGTAATTCGCTACATGAAAGAAGCGGTCGAGTACTCGCACGATCGTCCGGTGCTGATCGATCACTTCCTGGAAAATGCGATTGAAGTAGATGTGGATGCGCTTTCCGATGGAGAAGATGTAGTCATCGGAGGAATCATGCAGCACATTGAAGAGGCTGGGATTCATTCGGGCGATTCTTCGTGCGTGCTGCCGGCGGTTGATATCCCGCAGCAATTGATGGAACGCATGCGCGAGTATACGTTCAAGCTGGCGCGAGCGCTGAAGGTGATCGGGTTGATGAACATTCAGTTTGCGATACCGCGGGAGAACGGAAGCTCGGGCAACGGTTCGCAGGCCGGAAAAGTCTATGTGCTCGAGGTCAACCCACGCGCATCGCGCACTGTGCCTTATGTTTCGAAAGCCACGGGAGTGCCGATGGCGAAAATTGCGGCGCGGCTGATGACGGGGCGTAAGCTGCGGGAGTTTCTGCCGGAGAATATTGCGCAACGCCGCGACCTCGATACGGGAAGCTGCCATTATGTGAAGTCGCCGGTCTTTCCCTGGAATAAGTTTCCGGGAGTCGATACCGTGCTGGGGCCGGAGATGAAATCAACGGGCGAAGTGATGGGCGTGGGCGACAGCTTTGGCGAAGCGTTCGGAAAGGCGCAACTGGCCGCGGGACAGAAACTGCCGACGCAAGGAACAGTGTTCATCAGCGTGACCGACCACGACAAACGCTACGTCGCGGAAGTCGCGCGAAAATTCGTCAACATGGGCTTCAAGCTGGTTGCGACTTCGGGAACGGCCGACGTGATCGAAGCGGCCGGGATGAGGGTGGAGAGGGTTTATAAAGTCAAAGAAGGACGTCCGAACGTGGTGGACTTGATCAAAGGGCAGAGGATTCACCTGATCGTGAACACGCCGACGGGACTCGAACCGTGGTTCGACGAGAAGGCGATTCGGCGCGCTGCGGTGACTGCAAGAATTCCCACCATTACAACGCTTTCAGCGGCTCGCGCAGCGGCGGAAGGAATTGCCGCGTTACAGCGGGGGGAAGTGAACATCCGGGCGCTGCAGCAGTTGCACGCGGAGAGAGCCGTCCAGAAGTAGGTGGGAGCGAGTATCTACGGGAGCAGACGCAAGCCGACTGTGTTACAATTATGGCAAATGAGTAATACGCTGACAATTCGGCTTCCTGAAGATCTGCAGCGGCGGTTGCGTGAAAAGGCCCGCCGCACCGGTCTACCGATGGGGAGGATTGTTTGCAATTCTCTGGAGAAGACCCTCGACAAAGACCGACCGGTCAGCGGCAATCAAGCATGGCGGAAATATGTGGGCATCTTTAAGGATGGACCGCCAGACCTGTCCTCGCGCAAGGGGTATTCTCGGAAGTGAAGGCCATCGTGGACACCGGCTTTCTGGTCGCCCTCATGGAAGTCAAAGATGCTCATCATGGTTGGGCAGCAGGAGTCGCGGAGGAAATCGAATGGCCAGCTTTGACCTGCGAATCTGTTTTATCGGAATCCACCTTTCATGTTCGTTCCGCCGCGGCCCCGCTGAAGATGGTATCGGATGGATTGTTGCAGATCTCGTTTGAGATGCCTCGTCATATTGGGCGCCTGCGTGAGCTCGCCGTGCGTTACGCAGACCGACATCCAGAGCTAGCCGACCTCTGCCTGAT
>JASICF010000257.1 GCA_030044775.1 Candidatus Sulfotelmatobacter sp.
TCCATCAGGGTGAGATGAATGAGATTGTCAGGAGTGCGCAGTTCGAGGGTGCCGAAATCGATCGTCTTCCCTGCAAAAGTAAATGTTCCGAAATCGCCGACGATGCGTGGATCGGAAACAGCCGACTCGGCAGGATCGTTCGTGCTCGACTCCGGGGAGGAATGCGCGGAGCGCATCCACTCGCTGCGACGCAATAACCCCTGCAAACGTGCCAGCAGGATCTCCAAGTCGAAGGGCTTGGGCAAATAATCGTCTGCCCCGGCAGCGAAGCCTTTCAGCACATCCTCCGGGCGACTGCGAGCCGTCAGCATGAGCACCGGCACGTAGTTTCGCGCCGCGCGCAATTCGGAAACCACACTGAATCCGTCCTTGCCAGGCAACATGATGTCGAGCACCACGGCATCGAAATCTTCTTTTTTTTCGAGGAGGCGATCGGTCGCAGATTCCCCATCGCCGGCAATTTCGGCCGAGTAGCCTTCTGCCTCAAGATTGAACCGCAGGCCCTCAGCGATGTGCGCCTCATCTTCCACGACGAGAACGCGGCTCATACGGTCGTCCTCGGCAGTTCCAAAGTGATGGTCACGCCCTTGCCCTCACCCGGGCTTTCGGCAGAAACTCGGCCGCCATGCTTTTGGGTAATCGATTTCACTATGAAGAGTCCGAGCCCCGTACCTTTAATGTGCGTGAGGGAACGATGATTCACGCGGTAAAAACGTTTAAAAATCCTTTTCAATTCGTCGGCCGGAATGCCGATGCCGTGATCCTCGACCTTGAGCACGACGCGCGTCTCATCCGAACCGTCGAGACGGACACGCACCTCGACATGCTCGCCCGAATATTTGATGGCGTTGTCGAGCACATTGAACACGGCAGTGCGCAGGTCTTCGCTGTTGCCGAGCACAGAAATTCCAGCGCCATTCTTGGTGGCCTCATCGTAGCGGATGGCTTCGGCGGCCAAGTGATGACGGGTTCGAGCAGCCTCCATGCACTCCTGCACGAGTTGGCGGAAGTCAACCGAAAGTTTCTCGCGTCCGGCCTTCTTATCTCCCGCCCGCCCGGCGCGCAGGACCTGTTCAACAGTCTGGGTCAGGCGATCCGTATCGGAGAGCATCACTTGATAAAACGCCTGCTTCTGCGCCTCGGGAAGCGAGCGCCGCTGCAAGGTTTCCAGATGCAGGCGAATCGAGGCGACGGGCGTTTTGAGTTCGTGAGTCACGGCGTTGATGAAACTGTCGTGCTGCTCGCTGCGGCGAAGCTCGCGAACCAGGAAGCTCGTGTTCACGATCATGCCGGCAATGATCAGTGCAAAGAAAATAATGCCGAAGAAGAGCAGGACGCTCTCACGCCAGTTGAGGATGATCCATCCGACGTTGAGAGCGATCGCCAGCGCGACCAGGCCAATGCCCAGGGAGACGAAGAAGACGATGGTTCCGCGGCGGCTGGTGATGTGCATACGGAATGATTCTACCGCCTACCCCAACACCCAGCCTCTATCTCAGCGGCTTCCGCCGCCCATGCCGAATGTGGAGGACGTTGACTACATCTCCGTCGACCGTAAACAGAATCCGATAAACGTGGGGCTTGCGGCCGTAGAATAGTTGCCGCACTTCGAACGAGAACCGTACATTCTCTGGAGCCAGCGGGCAGTTTTTCGGAAACCTGGACAGCGATGCGATGGCATCCTCCATTTCGAGAAACCAGCGAATGCCAGTCTCGCCCGCGCCCCGGGGACCACAGCCACGCAAGGATTTCTTCTGCGTCGCGCTCGGCTTCCGCTGACATCTCAACGCGGAATGTCATATTTATGACGCAAATCGGAGAGAACTTCGCCGGCGGGGCGGGTACGTCCGGCCAAGACGTCTTCATGGCCTCGCTGAATGGCTGAGGTGGCTTCTTCGAAATCCTGGCGCTCCCACTCGAGGTAGGCCGCCAGGGCCTCATCCAGCGCGACAGCTGGGTCTTGCCCGCGGCGCTGCGCGTACTCCTCAAGCTGCGCCTGCCGCTCAGGTTTGAGAGGGATGGAGTTCATGCCAGTCTGAGAACAGGTTAGGACTGCCGCTGGAGCCTGTCAAGGATAGGGACTGTAACGCGTTGACTCTTGCAAAGTTCGAGCGGGACGCCGTCTGGCGCGGGCCGTGCCGTCGATACACGCGAGATTCCTCGCCCCGCTGATAAAAACGCGGGGCTTCGGAATGACGCCGCCTTTACGCCGCCCCTCGGTGGCAGCGATCACCTCATTTGTCCGGGTCTTTCTCCCCCCGCTCCCGATAAACGACATGCCCGATCCGGTCGCATTCGTTCTCTTCCGCCAGGGAAATTGTTGTTGGCTTTTCGCCGACCGGTACCGACTCGCAGCGCAAATGATCTTCAAATCCGGGGGCCGAGAATATGGCTACGATGGTGGCCGGCTCGTTACCAATGTTCTTCAGGCTGACCCACGTGCGCTGCGGGATGAACACCATTCCCCCCGCGTGTAGATCACGCTCCTGATCGCCAACATGAGCATGGATTGTTCCCTTCTCGATCAACACGATCTCATCCTGCTCAAGATGCTTGTGGGTTGGGATGGCTGCGCCGGGAGGCATATCTTCTCCAGCGACGAGCACCAGATGCCCGGAACCATTGGCTTTCGGAGTCACCTTAAGGATGAAGCC
>JASICF010000258.1 GCA_030044775.1 Candidatus Sulfotelmatobacter sp.
CTGATATGGTCAGGCCAAAATGTCTGCTCGTGGCGTTTCTTCTTTTTCCGTTCGCCCCGCGGCCCTCGTGGACACAAACCGAAACTCAAACAGCAGCTCCTCATGCCGTGATTTTGCATGCCGCCGGCTTTTTTGATGTAAAGGCCGGGCGCGTGATCAAGCCCGGCGAGATTCTGGTTCAGGGCGAGCGCATCGCAGAGGTCGGCACATCGGTAAAACATCCTGCGAACGCGGAGGTGATCGATCTGGGAGATCGTATCTTGATGCCCGGCCTGGTCGATGCTCACGTGCACCTTTTTCTGCATCCCGGCGCAGAAGACTTGCAGACCGTCCAGGAATCTGTGCCGCAGCGCACGATTACGGCGCTCTCGGCTGCACGTGATGACCTGATGGCGGGTTATACCGCCGAACGCGATATGGGAACCGAAGGCGCAGGATCGGCCGATACCGCTGTGCGGAATGCCATTAATGAGGGCACGTATCCCGGGCCGCGGCTGCGCATCAGCGGCAATGCGATCGACATTCTCGGTGGGCACGAAGACGCAATTCACTTCAATCCCGCACAGCATGTGCTCTCCAATGCAACGTACGCCAACAACAAGGATGAGATCATCGCCGTCATGAGGGAGCAATATAAGGAAGGCGCCGATTTCACCAAGATTTACGAGACCGGGCCCGACCGTGTGCGCGACGGCAAATTCACAACCAATTATCAGTTCACCGAAGCCGAATTGAAGGCGGCCGTTGAGGAAGCGGCGAGGGTCGGGAAGAACGTAGCAGTGCATGCGACCGGCGAACCCGGCACGTTATTCGCAGCGGAGGCGGGAGTGGCTTCGATCGACCATGCCAACCAGCTTGGCGACGAGACCATGAGGCTCATGCGCGAAAAGCAGATTTTTGCGGTGCCGACGTTCACCATCTTCGAGTATTTTGCGGATCATGCCGCGAATGCGGCGCAAGCCGCGCGCGAGCACGAAATGCTCGATCTGAAGATTCAGGATTTCCGGAAACAGCTTGCGGCGGGAGTTCCGATGGCAGTCGGCTCGGATGTAGGCCCGTTTCCCCACGGTACTCAGGCCCGCGAACTGGTGCTGATGGTGAAGTATGGAATGACGCCGGCGGCGGCGCTACAGGCCGACCTGCTGCATGGAGCGAAGCTGCTCGGCTGGGATGGACAAATCGGGGAGCTCGCGCCGGGCTATTTCGCCGATATCGTGGCGGTTCCTGGCGATCCGCTGCAAGATATTAGCGTGGTGCAGAAGGTTTCGTTCGTGATGAAAGACGGGGTGGTTTACCGGCACTGACCTTCCTGAGCCGGCTGTTCGCTGGATCTTCAGTCGGCGTTCCGCCGATCCTGCCGCCACTCGTTCTCCTCAAGCCCAGCGAGATAGTCGCGTGTGGAGTTGCGTTTGCGGTAGCACACAAAAATCAGGCCAATGCTTCCTAGTGTCGGTGGCACGATGAGGATCAGGATACCGCTCTTAAGAGCCTGAATCATGCGAGAGCCCGAGGCGGCAGCTTGCGTGTAGCAGAGTGCGCAACTCTGGCCAAACAGAGGCACGGGCGCGAAGAGAACGAAAAAGCCCACGAGCGCGGCACAGGCGAAAAGAATCGGCTTGGAGAACTTCATGACGACAACTCCTCATTCGCGATCTGCGGCAGCTAGTGCGCCCAAGGCACGCCGAGCAACTGCCGATAGCTATCCGTCCAGCCATATTGCATGCCGAGCGTGGTGGCGATCGAGAAAATCAACACAAACCACCGCAGCCCGCGGTTTTCCCACAGGTGCATAAAAAACAGCACAGCCAGCGCGGCTTCGATGATGGCCACAATGAGCATTCGTTCGAACATGCTGCCGACGCTGATGTTCTGATAGGAGATCACAAACTGAATTGCCGCCAGGATCAGCAGGCAAATGTACACCGCAACGTCTCTTCCCGCTCCACCGTTCTGTGTGTTTGAAGACATAGTCGCTCCCGCATTCTCCATCGATAGTTAGTGGGACATGTTCAACAGATAAATCAACGGAACCACGAACATCCAGACCAGGTCGACAAAATGCCAGTACAGGCCGGTAACCTCGATATCATCGGCTTTGTAACGGCCACCCATGTAGCGGATTCCGACCGCAATCAGGGCAATCACGCCGCCGGTTACGTGCAGAAGGTGCAAGCCAGTCACACTGAAGAACGCCGCGCCGAACAAAGGTGTACCGAAGGGATTGTGGAAAATGGTGACACCCGTGTCGAGCAACTCCATCCACTCGCGAATGTGAAGAACGGCAAACACGGCTCCCAGGAGGGCGGTGATCAGGATCCAGCGGAAGGCTCCGCTCTTTTCGCCCTTCTCGGCGGAACGGATGCCCATCAGCATCGTCAGGCTGCTGGTGAGCAGGATGAAGGTCATGAGCGCAACATTCGTAATGCTGTGGAATGGCCGCGGCCAGTCGGGGGTTGAATTTCGAATGAAGCCATAGGCAACGAGGCAGCCGGCAAAAGTTGCCGTATCGGCGATGATGAACAGCCACATCGCCATCTTTTTCGCCGGGACCGAAAATGCCGGTTCGCTCATGACCCCGGCGCCCGGGTGTCCGTGCATAGTTAAATCGGCTTGGCTCACAATGCCTCCTGGCTTCGACGAGTTACAACTTCATCCATAGCAAAACAAGCAGATACACCCACAGAACACCCATAAAATGCCAATAGCGCGAAGTGGCGTCCAGCGTACTGCGTTTGAGAACACGTTTGTTGAACTTGGCGATGACCCTTATCAATCCTCCAAGGCCTCCGGAAACGTGCAGGGCGTGGGCAATGGTCAACAGGTAGAAAAACGAATAACTGATGTTGGTAGCGAAGCGAAGACCCTGCGAAACGAGTTCGCGCCAGGCAAAGATCTGACCCGCAACGAACAATAATCCCAGAGCCAGGGTGATATAAAGCCAGCGCAAGGGATTCTCAACGCGCTCCTGCAAGCCGCCCATGAAGGCGGCGACGCGACGCCGGGAAATCTCCAATGTGAAGCTGCTGGCGATGATGACAAGGGTGTTGAAATACAAGATTGGCGGCAGAGTCATGTGCTGCCAATCGCGCGCTCCTCCCTGGCGAACGACCAGCGCGCTGGTGAAGGCCGCGAAGGTCATGGTGATGCTGGCCAAACCCACCCAGATACCCGTACTTGCGGGCGGCGGGGATGAGTTTTTCACTTTGCGCAAATCACCGGACGCGGGGCCAAGATTGCGCCAGCCACCGTTGCCCGGGCCTTGGCCCGGCAAACGGTCGACATCCATCTTTGGCGGTTCGTGAACTACTGTCGCCATGACTGCCAACTCTCCCTCAGCGGCTAAAGCCGTACAATTTTTCAACCTTTGGCAGCGCAGCTAAACGCCGCGCTATTTCCACCACCGATTTTCCACCTCAAGAACGACGCATCGGAAGCTTCTACTTCTCTTCGTCGGCGCTATGGACCGACTCAGAAGATGTTTGCATGATGAAGTCGGAACTCGCTCCCTCCACGCTGTACTGATACGGGTCGTGATAAACCACCGGCATCTTGTCGCCGAAGTTATTGTGCGGGGGCGGGGTAGCGGTGCTCCATTCGAGGCTTGTGCCCTGCCACGGATTATCCGGAGCGGGCGCTCCCTTGAAGCGGCTGTGAATGAGGTTGTAGATGAAAATCAACTGCGCGGCGCCGGTGGCGAGCGCAGCCACGGTAATGAACTTGTGAACCGGGATCAGCGGGATGAGATAGTCATCCACGAACGCCTGGTACCGCCTTACATTGCCGGCGATGCCGAGATAGTGAAAGGGCATGAAGATGCAGTACGTGCCAACGAAGGTCAGCCAGAAGTGCAGTTTACCCAGAGACTCGTTCATCATGCGACCGGTCATCTTGGGAAACCAGAAGTAGGTTCCGCCGAAGATGCCGAAGATGGCGGCAACCGCCATTACCAGATGGAAGTGGCCGACAACGAAGTAAGTGGCGTGCAGCATAATATCGATCGATGGTTGCGCCAAAAAGAAGCCGCTGACTCCCCCGCTAATGAACATGGAAACAAAGCCAAGGGCGAACAGCGAGGCGGTATTAATTCGCAATTTCGAGCCGTACAGGCTTCCCAGCCAGATCAGCACGATGATCGTCGATGGAATGGTGATGATCAGGGTCGGGAATGAGAACGCCAACGAGGAGATCGGGTTCATACCGCTGACAAACATGTGGTGGCCGTACACCATGTAGCTGAGCACGGCCAGAGCTCCCATCGAGTAGATCAGCACGCGATGGCTTAGCATGGGCCGGCGCATGTTGGTGATCAGAATATGAGACACGATGCCCATCCCCGGAATGATGGCGATGTATACCTCGGGGTGACCGAAGAACCAGAACAGATGCTGCCACAATAGAGTCGACCCGCCGGAGTGGGGCAGCAAACTGTCGTTGATAACCAGGTTCGAAGCAACGAAGAAACTGGTTCCGGCGACATGGTCCAGAATGAGGAGAATAGCCGCAGGCATCAGCACGGCAAATGCAGTCAAACCCATGATTGAGGTGATGAACCACGCCCAAGCACTCAGAGGAAGGCGCATCAGCGACATTCCTTTGCACCGCATGTCGAGGGTGGTGGTGATAAAGTTCAGCGAGCCGAAAAGCTGTCCTACGCAGAAGAAGGCGATAGAGAACGCCCACAAGACGACGCCCGTGCCCTGCCCTGGACCGGCGACAGCACCGACGGCGCTTAACGGGGCATACTGAGTCCAGCCCCCCAGCGTCGGGCCATCGGAAACGAAAAATGAAGCCATCAGGATGATAAAACCGGTGAATGTCACCCAGAAGGACATCATGTTGAAATGCGGGAACGGCATGTCCTCGGCGCCAGTCTGAATGGGAAGAAAAAAGTTACCGAAGGCGGCGAAGGGAGCGGTTGTCAGCACGAAGAACACCATGATGGTGCCGTGCATGGTCATCAACTGCAGATAATACTCGGGGGTCATTATGTCGCCGGGCGCGCCGTTTTTGGAAAGCAGATGCAGCCCCGGGATCGCGAAGTTAGCGAAGCCGAGGTGCAGGCGCATGAGCCAGGAGAGCACCATCCCGACGATGACGGCGACCAGAGCCAGAGCGTAATATTGCTTCCCGATTACTTTGTGATCAAGGCTGAAGATGTGCTTGCGAATGAAGCTCGTTGGGGCGCCGTGCTGCGCCGCATGAGCGGACATATCGTGCATGGTGGTCACCTCGAAAGAGATGTTGACAGCCTTGTAATTCCCTCTTGCTCAACCTGCGGTTACTGCAATGCCGCCTGCTGCTTGAGCCAGGCGTCATAATCTTCCGGAGACTTCACTTCCAGATAGGCCTTCATGTTGTAATGCCCGAGGCCGCAAAGCTGGGTGCAGACGATTTCATACTTGCCAGTCTTCGTGGCAGTGAAGTGGATCGAGAGATCCAACCCCGGCACAAAATCCTGATGGACGCGCAACTCCGGCACATAAAAGGAGTGCCCCAGATCTTTGGAGTGCATCAGCAGGTGAATCTCGCGGTTCACGGGAATCGCCATTTCCGCGGTTACGATGTCATCTTTCGAATCCTGATCGTTGGTGGTATCGAGTCCGTAGAAATTGGCGTTGGCTTCGCTGATCAGATTGGCGTGAATCGGGCCAAACTTTCCGTCAGGGCCGGGATAACGGAAGTAAAACGCAAACTGCCCCGCCTGTACCTGCACCGGCAGGGCATCGGCGCTGGGAGGGCTGAAATAAGCCTGACCCCAGGCTTTGGCGCCAAAGACACCCAAAGCCAAAACCTCGGTTCCAACGAGTACAAAAGCCGCGATGACGAGCGCGGCAGCGCCGCCGGGGAAACGCTTGATCGTGGCGTTGGGCGCGGGCGTCGCATACTTCCAGATAAAGATCGCGAGGAGAATCTGCGAAGCGAGGAAGGAGATGCCAGCCTCCCACATCGTATCCGCGTATTGCTCATCGATCAGATGGCCATGGGCAGAAATGTCGGCTGGCAAGGGCCAAATGTGCAGTACGATAGGAACCGCCGAAGCGATCGCAATCACAATAATCGTCACCGCCAATAGCTTCGCCATATGCCCGCCTTTCGCCGATAGAACAGATATGGAAAATCGCCGCAGCCTGGACTGCGGCGATTGAGTCAGAGATTATCGTTTTGAAAAACGTCTTACTTCGCTTTGAGAGTGAAATCCGCCGTCGCCGATCCCCCCGCCGCTACCGTAACTTTCTGAGTCTGGGCCTCGTCCGGCTCATGCCAAGCTTTGACCGTGTAACTGCCGGGCGGAACGTTGTTGATCGTGTAGTGACCGCTGTCATCCGAGACTGCATAGGGCCCTTTCACCACTACGAACCAGCCGTGCATCCAGGGATGGATATTGCACTGCACCGGAATTACCTCCGGGTTCTTCCAGGCCTTGGTCACGGGCGGAGCCCCGGGCGGCTGCGACTGATTCCATCCCACGTTGATCATGGGGTTGGGAAGCGGATGAATATTATGCGCCGTCTGATCGCTGGTAACGACCTTGAACTCCTGATTTGTATCCAGCGCCAGCACGTGCGGAGTGTACATGCAATCTTTCTGATCGAACACCGGAACTGAAGTTTCGGTTTGCGCCGCCCCGGACCAACCATCCAGGTAGAGTACGGTGTCGGCAACTCCGCCTCCGGAGCCAACGACCCACGTCTCCAGGTGGGCGGGATTGCTAGCATGCTGCTTCACGCAGTACGGATCTTTTGACATGTCGATGCCCCGCATATGCGGAGCCGGACCGTCGAGTTTGACAGTCCCGGTAATACTGCCTTCGCCGGCCGCATTCACCTTTTGGCCTAGAATTAAAGCCCCACAACACAGTAAAACTATCGCCGATAGTACAGCGCCGAAATGGTATCGTCTCGTCATAAAACACGTTCTCCTTAAGTAGCTACAAAGCCGAACCTGCTCTTTGCGATGCCGTTGTAGCCGCTGCTGTTGGCCCCTAGGGGTTCGGGTTCACCGGTTTCAGATCCATGGTTTTTGCGAGCTCTTTCGCCTTGCTCGCTCCCTGCATGAAAGTGCGCAGATAGAAAACCAGGTCCCATGCCTCGTCAGGCTTGATGTTGTCGGCAAATGACGGCATGGGAGTGCCATCGAGGCCGGTCATGAAAATTTTATAAATGTCGCGATCGGTGTCGCCGCACTTTGGCCGCGACCCTTCGGTAAAGTTAAAGGGAGCGATCGGGCGCCCAAGATCGTCGGTAAGGGTGGACGCCGACGGGCCATTGGCCATTCCCTGCACGCCATGGCACTTCCAGCATTGCACGCGGGCAAAGACCTCTCGTCCGGCCTTGATGCGCTCGGGAGTGACTTCCGGCTCGGGGGGAATGGTAATTGGCGTTCCGGGTTTTTCGGTCACAAAACGGGGCGAGAAATGCTTCACGTAGGCAACCAGGTCGGCGCGCTGCTGCTTGGTAAATTGACTCCACTGGGGCATGGCGGAGCGATCCAGGCCGCGGGCAATCGTGTCAAACAAGTCTTCATCCGTTGGCAGCGAGCCGGTCAGGGTGGACCGGCATTTGAACACGCCCATTTGAAAATCGCGGGGCTTGGGCCACATCGGCGGATCCAGCCATTGGGCAACCTCCCCGTTTCCATCCCCCAAATCGCCGTGGCAACTGACGCAGTATCGTTTGTAATCGTATGTCGACCTGGCATTCACATGGCCGGTCAGATTACCGATATGGGCTTCCATGTTGTCGCGAGAAGCTATGTCGGCAGTCGAGAGCTGCGCCCACGAAGTCAGCGGCAGCGCAAAAAACGCAGCCGCACCCAGTAACAGCGACCACTTCCGCAATCCTGTCCGCATGTCTATCCCTCTTAAAGAAATCGATTGTTAGAAATCGAAGTCCGTTCCAAGCAGTATTTCGTTGTCGTTTAGATTCGCCGTGGTTAGGCCGACCGTCGGCCCGGTGCCGACCTGGTGCATGACCGTGTATTCAGCCTGCAGCGCCATGCCGGCCCGGTTGCTCATAAACGGGTTCCAGCGAGCGATAAAGTCCCACAAGTTGATATTCCCTATGTTTTGGGGCGTACCGATGGTTGCCTGCTGTTGCATGCGCTCCGCCTCATAGCGGCCGAGAAAGATCAGCGTCGGGCTATAAACATAGCGAGCCTCGATCGTGTAACCGTTCCAACTGGGCGCGCGAGCCAGAGCAGACAGCGTAGTACCGGGCGTGTTGTTCGGAGGACAACCCGGGGTGGTAGCGGTGGGGCCTGTACAAGTCACACCGCCATCGCCGTCAGTGGCCACAGCGTTGCCATAGCCTTGGCCAAACCACGCGTTATCCTCGCCATGTTGTGTCACGAAATTCACGTCGAAATGCGGACCAAAATAGAATTGCGTGGTGACACCGATCCGGCTGAATCCCTTGTTGCCAACGCCCGAACCCGCGATGGGCACGCCTCCGGAAGTCTTGTAGTAGGTAGCGGCCTGTCCCACGAAAGCATATGCCCCAAGGCGCTGTACATCCCACTTGCCGGCGTCAACGGCTTGGTCAAACGTGAAAAATCCGCTATAGGAGTTGGCTCCCAGCGTGAGATTCACATTGCCGTCGTTGGAGTCGAGCAAGGCGGCGGAGACGCGAGTCCGGTCATTATAGGAGTGACCGACATACTCAATACCCAACTGATTGTCTCCCATTTGGCCGAAAATGTTACCGTCACCGACCGGGATGAAGTGGTAAGTCTGATAAATACCGCCATCCGCGGTAAGGCCGACGGCGCGCTTTTCCGAGAGCAAGTTGTTCAGTTCGAAGCGGCCGACTTTGATGTTGAGCCATGAAGAGCCCAGTATGTTGTCGAAACGCGTCATGACCGTTTCGAAGTGAAACGCGCCGGTGGGATCCGAGGACGGCAGCAAGTAGAACGAAATATTTTTGTAGAGAGTGCCGCCGGTGTGAAAGTCCAGGCCGCTCAGGTCAACGCCGGAACTGGTAATGCGCTCCACCGCTTGCGTTCCATAAGGATTGGCAGTGCTCGCGCCAGTGTAGGTGTCGACTGCCTGCAGATTGCTGAACCGGTGCCAGATCGGCGTCATACGGAAGGTGGCAGGCCAATACGACGGATTCTGCCAGATCGGAGCATCGCGGTCGTTCATGATCTGATAGCCGTTGTCACGGAACTTGAGGCCGAAGTTGTTCAGGATAGGCCAAGTCTCGTGACACGCCGAACAGCGCAAGCCATATTTGCGCGCGAAGGCAGGGATTGCTTTCGCCGGCTTGGCGCTGATCAGAACGAACGGAGCAAGAAGCAAGGTGAAGGAGACGAGGGAGATGGCAGAGCGAACTACCTTGCGAAGACTAGAACGACTCAAAACGTGCATGGCCGGACTCCTCGGCAAGATCAAAGTCAGATTGTTAAAATTCTCAAGAAACAGAGAATCCCGTCAATACGCTGCAAACGCGAACCCGGCGATTTTGCAGATGGGTGCGAAAAATGGTAAAGGTACTACCACCTTACCGCGCGGAATCGTACTACGGGGTCAAGTTGGTTTTCAAGTCCTTTTAACATTTTTTTTACAACGTCAAAGCTAGCGCGGGTGTTGGACACGGTGCTCGCAAAGTCGTACAACGGAAAAAATTTGACATTCAAGCGTCGCCAGTACGAGACTCTGGGCGGAGAGTAAAGCGGATTTGCCTAGCCGCTGTCAAGCCTTTTCCAGCAGGTCCCGGCAATTTATGTTTGCAGAGGAGAAGCCCACGCCCGCCTGTCGCCGCATTGCAACTGCGATACTTTGCTCGATCCTGCTGATTGCATTGGCGGCAAATCACCTTTTCGCGCGATCGAAGAATCACGTGGCCTATGGGGAAGGCCTGATCGTGAATATTCCTTTGCCGGAACTTGAGGTTGAGCGGGTCGTGGCCGACATCGCCGCAAACGGCATAATCCGGGGAACCAAAGAATACAACAAAGACGAGTTCGTCGGCGGGGCGCAGGCGTCCAATTCCTGCAGCGCATTCTCCGACTGGAAACAGGCCGGAAAGGTATTTTACAAGGTGAGAACCGAAGCGCTCGATCCGCGCGGCTTTCAGGACAGCAACGATGTTGGAACGCTGGCTGT
>JASICF010000259.1 GCA_030044775.1 Candidatus Sulfotelmatobacter sp.
TGGCCCAAGCGTTCGCTCAGGGCAACCGGCGGCAGGGCAGCCAGAGCGCGCAAATTGCATACGCCCCATCGCTCGAAGGTTGCAAGAATCTCTCCTGTTTGTTTTTGCGCTTCATCGTTTTCTTCTTCGCGCCCATTGGCCAATAAGACCGCCATCGGCAACGGGCCAAGTTGCTCGGCTTCTTTGTCTCGGGGAACTACGGTCACGCCGGAAAATCCGCGAGCTGCAAGCATGGCGGCATCGGGATTCGAAGCTACAGCAACGTTTGCTTCAAGTCCTAAATCGGCAACGCGATTGGAGATGGCATCAGCAATTTCCGGCGGAACGCCGAAGAGAGATTCCATACCCGCCAAATCGAGAATTGCCGTATCGCATGCAGTGTCTTCCACGCAAGGCGAGAAAGATTGCGCGCAGTCCAACAGTGCGGCGTGCGCTGTTGATTCCTGCAGCAGAGAGCGGGCGCGCAGCACCACCTCTGAACATAATTCCGCCTGAGCCTTGGTCATGCTGGATGTAATTCCTATGCCCGCGGCTTTTTCATTCACGGCGTAAATTGTTTCCAGCGGCGCATTGCCTTCAAAAATGGCGAGTGCACGAACACGCAATTCCGGCTCGGCGCGAAGCACGGCTGCCACAGAGAAGTTCGGCACGAAAATGCAGGCAAACATAAAAAACCAAAGTTTCAGAGTTGCAAAGTTTCAAGGTTTCGAAGACATCTGAACCTTGAAACTCTGAAAACTCAGTCCTTTCATCCCGCCCATGCAGTTTTGCAGGCGAACATGGTTTCTGCTGACCGAACTGATTTGCGCTCCAAGCACGATCGAACTACTTTCGCTCTGATTTCCAATTCGGTCAGCAAATAGGCATGTGTGAGTTTCGTTTCACAATTCGCCACCTGCTTTTGTTCGCGATTTCCGCCTAGTTTGAGCCGCAATGACGAACAACTTCCGGCGATCGCTTGGCGTTCGATCGCGAGCAGAACCGTAGGGGTATGCTCAACGGCGCGGCGGAAGCGGAACCATGTGGCTAGCGGGATGCGACGTGCTATTTGCACGGGCAGATCGCAGACATCGAGTGCGATCAGGCCGAAGCCTCCGCTTTCGAGCAGAAGGTCGGCGACCCGGAGAAGTTGTTCCAGGCGATGCTCCGATAAAATCTTATCTCTTGAGAAATTCCATCCTTGTCGCAAAGAGCTCTGCGGCGAATGTTCTCCGCAGCGCACCCACAAAAGCTGATTCAAGTCCGCGCCAGCAGCGGCTACCGATTGTGAATCGAGAGTATCTCCCGCATCCACGATGGCGCAGAATTCTCCGCGCCGGGTCGCGGCGGCCAAAGCTGCTAACAACAAAGTCGTTCTACCGGAAGAAGCCGGGCCGAAAATTTCGCTGAGGCAGCCGCGCGGCAGGCCTCCAGTTAAAGTGTCGATTGCGGTGATGCCGCTGGAAACCATCTCCGGCGCAGGCTGGATGGACAAGCGCGAAGCCGGAGTGACGGTGGAGAGGATTTCCGAGTGCTGATTTTTGATTGCTGATTGAGGACGGCGGAGATGAGAGTTGATTAGTTCAGGATCATGAACAGTATGATTCCCGGCATCACAGGCATCGTCAAAAACAAAAAAGCGGCCCTGGGCCGCCGAAGTGGAAATCACTGCGGTAGACATAAAATCCTCAGAAATTTCAGGGAGCCCGGAGACAGATCCGGGGGCTATTTCGCTTTTTATTCGCCCATAAAGAATTCTGCCATCCCCCGCGTAAATAGTCAAGCCGCGACTTAACGAATCCTGACCTGCTTACGTTGCCATCCTCCATTCGTCTAACCCTCCCAGCACAGCGGTCAGGCGCGGGTCTTCCATTCAAATTTTCCAGGTTGCGGCTGGACGCTGTTCGAATCCCCACAAAAGAGGAGCGTTCCATGCACAGAACTCGTCTGCTTGTTTTGTTATGCGCCGTATTGACGCTAGCTGGCTTCAGCCAGGCTCAAACCGCAACCGGCGAAACCGTGATGCTTAAACTGCCGCGCGCCAGCCAGCATGCCCTGATCACCCAGCGCATCGGCATTACCGACATCACCATTAACTATCACCGCCCGCTGGTAAATGGACGGCAAATCTGGGGCAAGACCGTCCCCTATGGGCAAGTATGGCGCGCGGGCGCAAACGAGAACACGACCATTACCTTTACCGATCCGGTGACCATCGAGGGCCAGGCGCTCGATAAAGGAACCTACGGCCTGCACATGATTCCAGGGGAAAATCAGTGGACGGTGATCTTCTCGAAAACTTCCACCGCGTGGGGCAGCTTCAGTTACAAGCAGGATGAAGATGCGCTGCGCGTCACCGTCAAGCCACAACCAGCCGAATTCCACAACGCGCTTACTTACGACTTTGACGACGTGAAGCCCGATTCAACCGTTGTCACGCTCAGTTGGGACAAGGTTGCCGTACCTTTCAAAATTGCCGTAAACGTAAATGATATTGTGGTAGCCAGCATCCACACACAGATTCGCGGATTGAATCAGTATTACTGGGAAGGATGGGATGACGCCGCGAACTACTTGCTGACGAACAAGATTGATCTGGATGAAGCGCTCAAAGATGAAGACTTGTCGATCCAGGCGGAAGAGCGCTACGACAATTTGTTGCAGAAGTCAAAAATTCTGGATGCGATGGGCCGAACCCAGGAAGCGGAATCGGCACGCAAGGAAGCCTTGGATAAGGCCAGTGCGCTGCAGCTTTATTTCTATGCGCGGCAGTTGCAGACCGAGAAGAAAGCTGAACAGGCGTTTGCCATGTTCCGCGCCAATGCGCAGAAGTACCCCGATTATTGGACTTCTCACGTAGGACTGGCTCGCGTTTACAGCAGCCAGGGAAACTTCGATGGCGCGGTAAAGGAAATGCAGGCCGCGCTGACAACGGCGCCGGATTCGAACAAAGCGAATCTGGAAAATTACGTGAAGCGGTTGCAATCGAAGGAGGATATCAACCGCTAAGAGGCTTCAGCCTGCAACCTCGCCCCTCCCGCGCTTTTTGCGGGAGGGGCGACCGCTTTTAGTAATTGCTATTCCGCATGTACTTGTAAACGATTCCGCCTTTCATCACAAAAACCACGCGCCGCACAGAGGTAATATCCTTCAAAGGATCTCCATGGAGCGCAATGATGTCCGCTTGCAGACCCGGCGCAATCGAACCGATCTGATCTGCCATGCCGAGCGCTTCCGCTCCCAGGAAATTGGCGGAAACCATGGCGTCCATGGGGCTCACTCCACTATCCCGTACACGATGAATGAAATCCTCGGCGTTGCGTCCGTGCGAGCCCGCGACCGCATCTGTGCCGTAAACAATCTTCAAGCCTGGAATCTGCAGGGCACGCCGGATGAACTCCTGGTGGGCGGGAATGAGCTCTTTCATTGCCGCGAAGCCTTCCTGCGTGTAATAAGGAGGGGCGAGATACTGATCTTGGTATTGGAGGTACGTTTCAAGCAGCAAGCCAGCCTGCGGATCGATGTATGTTCCGCGCTCGGCCATCAGCCTTAGATCCTCGTCCGATGCTCCCAGTCCGTGCTCGACTTCCGTACAGCCAGCAAGAACTGCGGAGCGAACGGCGTCGCGATAGGCATGCACCAGCGAACGCAAGCCTTGCTTTCTCGCTTCGTCGCAAGCCGCATTCAATTGTTCCTGTGACATCGTCATCGTGCCCCGCGTCATGCCTCCGGAGGCATAGATCTTGATCAGATCGGCGCCCTCGGCCTTCTGCTTCCGGACCCAGTCGCGGATTTCATCGGGCGTTCCCGTCTTCTCCCCTTGTCCGAAGAGCGCCCCCGCGGAAGTGAGTATGCGCGGGCCGGGAAGCCTGCCTTGAGCGATGGCATCGCGTAAAGGAACAGCGGTAGCCGAACCAACGTCCTGTATTGTTGTGAAGCCGGCCATCAATGTCAGCCAGGCATTCGAAGCTGCGGCGTAGCCAGCTTCGGCAGTTATGCCTCCCTGTCCGGCATTCTTTCCGTCCGGGCCGAAACTCCAGGTGATATGTACGTGGGCATCGATCCAGCCCGGCAGCACGGTTAGCCCGCGGAGGTCGTAGTCGACAGGGCCAGCCTTCGGGTCAATGGCCACAATTTTCGAGCCATCGATCACAATGCGGGTATTGTGCAGCACGCGGCCCTTCCCGTCGAGAAGCGTGCCCGCGGCAATCACCACATGCTTGCTGTCATTATTAGGCTGGGAAGAAGCGCGTGAGGTCCGAACCTGACTTACGAATATGCAGGCCGCACAAAGAATGAGCACGGTTGAGTGCATCGATTTCATTCCAATCGAAGCTTCTCGCTGTCTTAAACAGCGCCCTGCCGAAGAAACGTTACAAGAGTGAAGCAAGCCCGTTTTTGTATGTCAGGAACAGTGAAACGCGCTGGTTCGTCACCACACTCGGCAAGCATTCGCCCGGACCATTTTCTGCCCAGCTTTGCAGCCGAACGCGTCGGAAAATTCCGTCATGTTCGAGACCACGTTGTCGATGCGGAAGATCGGCAGGGAATGCGGGTCAGTTGTAACCATTAACCGCGCCACCTCCGGACGTATGTTCGTGCACCAGGAAAACGCGTATCCAAGAAAGAAACGCTGGCGGTAGGTCCAGCCGTCGGGTCCCTTGTCGTCGAGCGACTTGCCATCTTTTTTTAATTGGTCTTGTAGCGCGCTCAGCGCGAGATGCAGGCCGCCATTATCGGCGGTGTCTTCGCCCTGGGTAAGCAATCCATTCTGCTTCACGCCCGGGCCGGCCTCGGGCACATCCTGCGTGTACTCGTCGGAGATGCATTTGCCGCGCGCGTCATATTGTTTCGCATCGTCTGCCGTCCACCAGTCGCGGAGATTGCCCTGAGCATCGAACTTGCGCCCCTGATCGTCGAAGCCGTGAGTAAGCTCATGGCCGATCACCATGCCAATCGCGCCGAAATTTATCGCATCATCTTTGCTCGGATCAAAGAACGGCGGCTGGAGTATACCCGCGGGAAAATTGATCGTGTTGAGCTGCGGATCGTAATAAGCGTTGATGGTGGGCGGAGTCATTGTCCACTCGCTGCGGTCGACCGGCTTGCCGATTTTTTGCACAAAGCGTTCGTCTTCGAATGCCGAAGCGTCTTCGACGTTGGCGAGATAATCGTCACGGGTGACCTTGAGGGCGGAATAATCGCGCCAATGCGAGGGATAGCCGATCTTGTCTTCGATACCCTGCAGCTTGATGAGCGCCTGCTGTTTCGTAGCGGCCGACATCCAGCTTACGTCGTCGATGTCGTCCTGCATGGCGTGCTCGATCGCATGCACCATTTCCATTGTGCGGGCCTTGCTCTCCGGCGGGAAAGCACGATCGACATAAGCCTGCCCGAGAGCTTCGCCGAGATCGCGATCGGCATTGTGGACGCAGCGTCTCCAGCGCGGCTCGTTTTCCTGCTGGCCGGCCAGCGTGCGGTAGAAGAAGTTGAAATTTTCATCTACCAGGGCCTTGGTCATCAACGGCGCGGCCCGGTGAATCACCTGCCAGCGCATGTAAGTCTTCCACTGGTCCAGGGGGCGTTCTTCGAGCAGCTTATCCTCAGCCCGGAAAAAATCCGGTGAAGTTACGATGTAGTGATCGCTGGCCGGCGCGTCCACCGCTTTCAGATAACCCGCCCAGTCGATCTCGGGCGTCAACGCCTGAACCTGGGCAAGCGTCATCTTGTTGTTGATGTTTTTCGGATCGCGGCGCTTGACGTTATCCATTTGGGCCTGAGCCAGGGCGGTTTCCAGTTCGACCACAATCCCTGCATCAGTTGCAGCTCGCACCGGGGGTTCTCCTGTCAGCTCAAACATCCGTTGCACATGGGCGCGGAACTTTTTGAGAGTTTCGACCGACTTCTCGTCTGTCTTAATGTAGTAATCGCGGTTGGGCAGGCTCAAACCGCCTTGATCGATCTGCGCCACCACCTTGGAAGCGTCGTCGTAGTCCTGTTGTCCGGTAAAGCCAAAGAACGGCGAGTTTGTCTGATTGTCCGATTGCTCCCACGCGCCGGGAAATGAGCGATGAAGATGGGCAATTTCCGGAGTGATCTCTTTCTTTGATTTGATTGCGGCAATTCGATTCAATTGCGGGCGCAGAGGTTTCAGGCCGGCCGCTTCGATTCCGCTTAGATCCATGCATGCTGCCCAGTAGTCGCCGATCTTTTGCTCGACTGGCGTCCGATTCGTGTCGCTCTTGCTCGCGGCTTCCATCGTCTCGCGTAAGAGGTTCTCGTTCCACAATTCCAGGTTGCTTCCCGTCGTCCAGTACACCTGATCGGCAGGAATGGGATTGGAAGCCATCCATTTGCTGCACGAATACTTATAGAAATCATCGCAAGGGTTCAGCGATGGGTCGACAAGGTTGGGATCGAAGCGCTCAAGCTGGGGAACGCTGTTTTCAGATTTAGTTGCCGGTGAGGGATTAGAGCTTGAATTTTGCGCGGAGAGCGCGATCGGCAAGCTTAAGAAAAGCGGAATAAGCAGCATCCTGAAATTGGACATGGATCCTCGTTGCGAAGCGATTTGAACGTTGTTTGGAATTGTGCACACGCGCAGGGCGAAGTTCCGCAGGAGTTGATCTCCGCACCGCGAACAGAACAACATACTACAGACGTGAAGTCCTATGCAGGGTTAGCTGGGCCAATACCAGTCATTCCCGGTTTCCGGCTAGCCAGGAGGGTCGCTGCCAGCTAGGTGGCCGCACGCTTCTTTGGAGGATGCCGCAAACTGCGGCCTTCGATCAGGCTGTAAAGATCTTCGGCGAGATTGGTGGTGTGGTCGCCGGCGCGTTCCAGAGCCTGGGCCATGAGCAGAACCTCGAACCTCGACGGGTTATTCTGCGTTCCGGGTTCGGTAAGATGCTTCTGGAAAAGTGCATGGCAAATGCGGTCGATTTCCTTATCCATCTGGAGCACCTTGCGGGCGGCATCGAGATCGAGCTCGAGAAATCCGTGATAAACGAGGTCCAGCATTTCTCGCAAAATTCCGGACATCTCGACCAGTTGGCGCACGTCGAACGCCGCCATCTTCTCGGTCCGCGATTGCACCCGCATGGCCACGCTCATCATCAGATCGCCGATCCGCTCCAGGTCGGTCGTGCACTTCAGGCTGGTCAGGAGCTGTCGCGCGCGTGTTTCGTTGACCCGTGTAATCGCTGCCGGCAATTTGTCATCGATGTAACGCTCAATAACGTCGAGTTCCTGCTCGCACTCTTTAACGGCCAGAAAGGCCATGCGTGAGGACTGTGTGAGCAGGTCGCGCATATTGAAAACAGCGTCTCGCGCAATCAGGAATGCCTTCAGAGCTGTGCGCGAAAGATCATCCAGCGAACCGGAGGATTTCGGGGAAGGTTTTCTGGCAGATGGTTGGTTCGCAACCGGTATAACGTCGGAGGGATCGGCGACGACGGGTTCTTCGATGGCGTTTCGCTGGGCGCCAGATTTACGAGGCATAGTTCACGGGTAGACAGATTACCGCTGTTTATTCAGAATATCTCACCTTGAACCTCACAGCAGCTTAATTGCAGAATGTGAACGGAAGATGAATCCTCTTTACGAACCGGGCCTGAAGGATAGCTAGAGTGGGCTAGGCCGTTCCCAGTTTCTCCAGCACGCAGCCGAAAGGAACTTTCCAATGGAATTGCTCGATTACTTCCGCCGTCAGTTTACTTATGACGCCTGGGCCAACCGCGAGGTTTTGCGGGCGCTGGTCAACGCGGGGGAGGAACATCGTTCCCTTCAACTGCTGGCGCACGTTCTTTCCGCCGAGCGTCTCTGGCTCGAGCGCATCCTGGCGCAGCGACCGAGCCTGCCCGTGTGGCCCGATTTCCCGATCGAGCGGTGCAAACAGGAAATAGAAGACGTGGCCGCGCGGTGGCACGAGTATCTCACTCATCTTTCCCCCGCCCAACTTTCGGAGAGTATTCACTACAAGAACAGCAAAGGCGAAGACTGGGTGAGCAGCGTAGAAAACATCCTGACCCATGTGCTCCTGCATTCGGCGTATCATCGGGGGCAGATTGCCAGCCAGATGCGCGCAAGTGGGAACCAGCCGGCGTACACGGACTTTATCCACGCAACGCGCCAGGGCTTGCTCGAGTAGTTGCTAGCATCCAAGAACTGAAGATTGAGAGTCGCGCCCATGCAGAAGATTCCGTTTTATGCCATCACGACTGCCCAGGTCATTGCCGGGGTGGCGCTGCTATGGCTATTGTTTCTTTGGCAGGGACAGGGACAGTGGGACTGGCAGCGCGGCGTTGGCACGGCGCTTACTTTGATCGGCATGACGGGGATCGCGGTAGCACGCTATCAGTTGGGACGATCCTTTGCCATTCGGGCGGAGGCAAAACAGTTAGTGACACACGGGCTTTATTCGAGAATCCGCAACCCTATCTACATGTTTGGCTCAGTATTCATTGCCGGTCTGACGCTTGTGCTGCACCGGCCCAGCCTGTGGTTCTTGCTCGTGTTCATCGTCATTGTGCAGACTTTACGGGCTCACCGGGAGGCGCGGGTGCTGGAGGCCGCTTTCGGTGACGCTTATCGCGATTACCGGCGCAAGACCTGGTTCTAGCGTGGCCCGCCCGGATACAAATTTCTGACAATCGCCCTTGCCGGTCTGACGAGCGAATCAACGTGCGGTAGTATTTCTGCAATGAAAAAACTGCTGATTCTTCTTGCCGCGGTCTCCTGTTCCGCGTCCCTTCCCGGAGCCGAAGAAAGATCGCTGGCACCCATGCCGGTGGCGGTTTCCGGGAACGCGGTTGCCAGTCTCCGCGAAGGATTGGATTTGTTCTCAATGATGGGTATCGGCCCGCGAAAAACCTGGGACGACGTAACCAGCAAGGTTTACGTCATGCATCTGAGCACCGGCAAGTGGTACTCGGGACATCCCGTGCCCGGCGTGGTGGGACGCATCGACGCGGCGGCTGTTTCCGCCAAAGAACGCGAAATTGTGCTGATGGGCGGGTTCGTTCTGGATGAGCGGGGCGTTCCTCGCCCCGTCAATGACGTCAACGTCTACGAGGCGAGCATTCGTGAATGGTCTCGCGCCAAAGATCTGCCGATCGCCGTCGCCAGTGCGGTTGCCGGAGTTCACGATCGGTTTGTCTATCTCGTCGGCGGACTTTCTGCCACCGGGCCGGTCAACAACGTCCAGGTCTACGATGTGGTGAAAGATACCTGGAGCGAGGCGACGCCATTTCCCGGTGCGCCTGCATTTGGACAAGCAGGCGGAATTTCAGAAGGCAACATTGTTGTGGTCGATGGCGCCAAGGCCGGTACGGCGGGCGGGCCGAGATATGTCGCCTCCAACGAATGCTGGCTGGGAAAAATCGAGAAGAAGCATCCCGAGAAAATTGAATGGAAGAGACTGCCGGCACATCCCGGCACGGCACGCTTCGGAATTGCCGGCGGCGGATCCGATCGCTATAAGAGGATTTATTTTTCCGGCGGCACGTCCACTCCTCATGACTACAAGGGTGTTGCTTACGATGGTAAGCCGGCCGAGGTTTCATCGCTTACTTTCGACTACGACGTGCACGGCGAAAAATGGGAAACCCTGAGTAATCAGACCTACGATCCGCGAGGGGATGGCAGCGGAGTGCTGATCACTCCCTATGGTCCGGTTGTGATTGGCGGCATGAACAAAGATCTCGCCGTGACCTCGCGGGTGACGTTGTTGCCCCGGAAAGAAGGCATGTTCGGACAATAGCCTCGCCCGCAACGGAAGGTAGTGGCTGAATTTCAAATTCAGCCACTACCCAACGGAAGCGCGCCTGGCGAGCGGCGTCCCGCGAGTAGTAAAATAGCTGGCCAATTCCCCCTGCAGAAACCGTTCAAGGTTTCGTCCGATGAGAATTCGCGAGCGGAGGTAGCCGTGGCACTTACCATCACCGGTCTTTCGAAGACTTACCCGAATGGGGTAAAGGCGCTGAAGAATCTCTCGCTTTCGATTGGCAACAGCATGTTTGGCCTCGTCGGGCCGAATGGAGCTGGTAAGAGTTCTTTGATGCGCACCGTGGCGACGCTGCAGGAAGCGGACTCCGGCTCGATTGTGCTCGACGGGATCGACGTGCTTCGACAAAAAGATGAGGTGCGGCGCATTCTCGGTTATCTCCCGCAGGAGTTCGGCGTATATCCCAAGATTTCTGCGCTCGATATGCTTCATCACCTCGCGGTGATGAAAGGCATGAATTCTGCCTCGGAGCGCAAAGAAACCGTTGACGCGCTCCTGCAACAGACCAATCTGTGGGATGTGCGCAAGAAAGCTCTTTCCACTTTTTCCGGCGGCATGAAGCAACGGTTCGGGATCGCGCAGGCCCTGCTCGGTAATCCGCGGCTAATCATCGTTGACGAGCCGACTGCCGGCCTCGATCCCGCCGAACGCAATCGTTTCCTCAATCTGCTTTCTTCTCTGGGCAGCGACCGCACCGTGATTCTTTCCACTCATATCGTAGATGACGTCCGGCAACTGTGCCCCCGGATGGCGATCATTGCGTCGGGCGAGTTGCTGCTGGAAGGCGCTCCCAATGACGCGCTCGCCGGCCTCGCCGGCAAGATCTGGTCGAAAGTGGCCAGTACCGATGACGAGTTACACGCGATCGAAAAGCAGCTTCATGTGATTTCGACTCATCTGGTCGGCGGCCAGCACGAGGTGCGCGTCTTCGCGAATGCTTTGCCGGGCGAGGGGTTCCGTGTAGTCGACTCCGGGTTGGAAGACGTTTACTTCCTGCAACTCTCCGGGCAGGGCAAAAATCAGCGTCCGAACTGAGGAGGCTTCAGAGGATTTACCATGGCGCTCTTTTGGGAGTTCTTCACCTTCGAGCTCAAATTCCGATTCAAGAGCCTCTCAACCTACGTTTATTTCATCCTCTGGTTGACGTTCTCCTTCCTCTGCGTCGCGTCTGAGAGTTTCGGTCCGATCGGCGCTGGGAATGGCAAAATCCTGCTGAACGGTCCGTATGCCAATACCTTCAACGACGTTTTCGCGG
>JASICF010000260.1 GCA_030044775.1 Candidatus Sulfotelmatobacter sp.
TACTGCCTCAGGAGAGAGTAAGGAAGTCGGTCGGGCCTCAGTTGAATTGCAAATTCAGAAGTAAGCTCAAACGAGCAGAGTGGAGCGACTTATGTCAGCCTTGGCAAATCAAGCACCCATCATCGGAACAAATCATGAATTCGACGCTAATGCTTTTGCTTTTAGCGCCGATTTGCAAACGCCTCGGCGGGTCGAGACAAAAGAGGCGGTGGTTCAGCTGCCCTCAACCGGCGGATACAGATACCTCCCGGCGGAAGCTATTCGGGAGGGTGGAATCGTTTCGCACGGAGGGGGTTACGCGCAGGTTGCGGGACGGACGGGCGCGGATGGCAGCGCGATTACCCTGTCCACCGCGGTGATCGAAGACCTGAACATTCTGGATGTGCTTACCTGCGATCGCGTGGTGGCGCAGATTACCACCGAGCATGCGCTCAACAACCTCGTACCCTCCGTCAGTTTTCTTGGCACGCGCTTCGACAATTTGCGCATTGCTGGACAGGAGATAGTGATCGATCCATATCACGACATTCTTGGCGCCAAGCCGAACAATGACGAGTCTTATTTAAACGACAGCGGAGTACTCAGCCGCATCGCGCAACAGTACTCGAAGATCAGAAGCATGGTAGGCGTGCCCAGATGGGCCAGCGATGAGTTCACCTGGGATTCGGCCGTGATGGATCGTCAGCAGATGAAATGCTCCCTCGTCAAAACCGTGTCGGGAGCTCCCGGCAAATCGTTCGGCCACGTAATCGATCTGCCATTTTTCGGCAGGATCTTTCTTGCCGAACTGACGGTAACGCGCGTGGTAAAGCCTGCCCCAACAAAAGCTGAGGTTACCAGCACCGGGCCAAGGATTGAGACGTCAGGGGGCGGCGCGTCCAACTCCACGACGGGCTACCAGTTCACGCTGACTATGATCACCACCCAACTGAACGGCGGAGCGAGTGGTCAGATTGTGGTTACCCAGGCGGACCCAAACGGAAACGGGGGCAAGGGCTAGCCCAATCCATCGGAGAAGCCGAAAGAGCCGACAAGGACCGAGCCATCAGTCGATCCTCGGGTTCTGTTCGTCCGCGGGCTGCCGGGCAACGCAGATAATACATTACCGATGTCATCCTGTACCGCGTGGCGGTCGCCGGTTGCCCCTGCCTCGTAGCGGATGCGCTTTGCCTCAGGGGCCAGCTTTGCCGCAGTAACGTCATCCATAAGTCAAGGCAGCAAACAGCCAGCTCGCTCTCCACAGCGCAGCAATCGATTGCCACACCACCCTCTTCCGAAGAGTGCCTCCGAGCGATCTTCCAAGGCGCGAATTGCGCATCAGGTTCACCGAGTTTCAAGTTAAAATCCTCCGAACAATCGACGCCGCAATGTTCCTGCCTACGCAACAGCCACGTACCCGGATCTGGATCAGGAGCTTCACGTTTTTTCTTATGATCCTCGCGGTTTGCCCTCTAGCTTGCGTTCGACACTCGGACCCGCAGGTTGTGTTCGACAACGCGATGTCGACGTTCCAGCATGGCGACATGGAGGCCGCAGCCAACGAAGCCGAAGCCGGATACAAGAAGTTTCACCAATTCAACGGTGACTGGGCGTGGCAGTTTACGATTCTGAAGGCCAAGGTAATGCGTTGGCGGGGCGCGAATGACGAGGTGCTTAAACTTTTGACCTCGCAGCCTGGGCCTCAGCCTTCAGGATCACTGGCCGTCGAAAAGCTGAGGCTCGAGTCCGTCGCATACGTCTCTCTGCGCCGATATCAAGAAGCAGAGCGAGGGTTGGCTCAAGCGGAGTCGCTCTGCGCGTCCTCCGATTATCCGTCTTGCACCGATGTGATCCGGACCCGAGGAATCCTCGAGATGTCCCGTAGCAACTATCCCGAGGCGCGGCGACAATTCGCGCTAGCTCTCGCATCGGCTCGCTCACGCGGCGATGAGTTCTTGGAAGCCAACGCGTCACTCGACCTTAGCTGGTGGGCGGATCGGCAAGCGCACTTTGATGAGGCGCTTGACTGGGCGGACGCCGCCCGTCGAATTGCGGTACCTCGGGGTTTTGACGGCATCGCTCAAACAGCCTTGGGAAATGAGGGCTGGGCGTACTACAAACTTGGGGACACAGAACGCGCGAGGCAGTTAACGATCGAGGCATGGAACGAAGCAAAAAAACACGGTGATCAGGACGACGAGGTCAAGTGGCTCACGAATGCTGGCCTGATTGACATGGACGCCGGCGACCTTTCCGACGCTGAGTCGACTTTTCACAGCGCGCTGGACCTGGCAAGTCGAATGAGGAGCAGAGGGGACATTGTTAACTCCCTCATCGTTTTGGCCTTCGTCTCTGAGCAGGCTGGCAGGCTCGACGATGCCGACCGCTATGCGGACCGAGCGCTGGCTATGGCGCAAGAGGATAAGAACGGGCGGGACCAAGTCTATCCGCTACTGGTTCAAGGGCGAGTCGCCGCGCGCCGGCATGACAACGGAATCGCGGAAAATACATTTCGCGAAGTCGCGCTGTCTCCGGATTGTCCTGTGTTTTTGAAATGGGAAGCGGAGCGTTCCCTGGCCCGGCTGTATGAAGACGAGAACCGTCCCGCCTTTGCCGAAAAGGAGTACCGAACTGCGCTCGGCACCTTCGAAACCGCACGCTCCGAACTCAAGCACGAAGATTCGCGCCTGCCATTTCTCAGCAATGCGGCGCGTATCTACGACGACTACATCCATTTTCTTGTAGCCCAGGGTAAATCGATCGAGGCGTTGCAGGTCGCCGACTATAGCCGCGGACG
>JASICF010000261.1 GCA_030044775.1 Candidatus Sulfotelmatobacter sp.
TGGATTCGCGTCTCGCAGGCGCTCGACTATGTCGCCGGCGTTCATCCGCGATTCGATCGGCCCCGCGCGGAAAGCTTTCTCGGCAAGACCAAAATCTCGCACCGTAGCAAAGTCGGCGAGCTCTCGAAGGGCATGGTGGCACAGCTACATCTTGCTCTGATCATGGCCATCGATGCGAAATTGCTGGTGCTGGATGAACCCACGCTGGGCCTCGACATCCTATACCGCAAGCAGTTCTACGATTCGTTGCTGAATGACTACTTCGATCACAACCGCACGATCGTGGTCACGACCAATCAAGTTGAAGAAATCCAGAACGTCATCACCGACCTTATGTTTATCGACGGCGGCCGCATCGCATTGAGTTGCAGCATGGAAGAGCTCGAGTCGCGCTACGCCGAAGTGGTGGTAAAGCCGGAACACGCGGCTGCGGCGCGCGCGCTGAAGCCGATTCATGAACGCCAGGGTCTCGGCCGGAGCGTTCTGCTTTTCGACCGCGCGAATCGTCAGGAACTCGCCGCCCTCGGCGAAGTCGGGACGCCCAGCATTGCCGACCTGTTCGTCGCGGTCATGGGTAATCACACGAATCCGCAGCAAGGAGCGTTGAAATGAGTACTCAATCGAATGCCTCGGCGGAGTCTCCCGCTTCTCGGACGATCGCCGCTGCGGGCCTATCGCCGACCTATCCGATGCGCTGGTCTCTTCAGCGTGAATTGTGGGAAAACCGGTCGATTTACCTCGCGCCACTGTCGGCCGCAGGCATTGGCCTGGCCGGTTTCCTGATCCATCTGCTGACGAAGCGGCACATTCTGGCAGGACTCGGCTCCGCATTTCAGTTGCAAGAACTGCGCGAGTTAACTGTGCCTTACGCGCTTGTGGCCTCACTGATCATGGGCGCGGCTTTCATCGTCAGCATTTTTTATTCGCTCGATGCGCTTTATGGCGAACGCCGCGACCGCACCATTCTGTTCTGGAAGTCTCTCCCGGTTTCCGATCTTACGACCGTGCTTTCGAAGGCGAGCATCCCGCTGATCATCCTGCCATTCCTGGCGTTTGCGATCGTGGTTGCCGCGATCCTCTTCATGCTGCCGGTGAACATGGTCGCGCTCGCAGGTAGCGGCATTGGTTTCGGGCAGCTTTGGCAGAGCCTGCAATTGTGGCCGTCGGCCAAGATGCTTCTCTACCACCTGGTGACGGTGCACATCCTCTGGTACGCGCCGCTCTATGCCTGGCTGCTGCTGGTTTCCGCATGGGCGCGGCGTGCTCCGCTGCTCTGGGCTTTCCTGCCGCCACTGATCGTTTCATTGTTCGAGAAACTCGCATTTCATACTTCGTACATATCCAACCTGTTGTTGGAACGGCTTGGAACGGTCTCAGGGGCCGGTGGAGCGGGAGAAGCGACAGGCGCGGGAGCGCCTCTGATGCCAAGCCCACAGTTCATGCCCGACAGGTTTTTCTTTCTGCCAGGTCTGTGGATTGGGTTGCTGGTCGCTGCAGGATTTCTCGCGCTGGCAGTGCGCCTGCGCCACTTGCGTGAGCCAATCTGATTTCGGCGATCTTCAGAGGATTTCAGAGAGAAGTTAACCGGCACGATGAGAATTGAGAGCAGTAGATCACGGAGTCCACCATGCGAACGCCAATCCTCGCACTTCATATTGCCGGCGGTACATTAGGAATGCTGTCCGGATTCGCTTCCATGTTCCTGCGCAAAGGTTCCCGGCGCCACAGCATCGCCGGAGATGTATTTGTGGTTTCCATGCTGATCATGTCCTGCGCCGGCGCGTATCTCGCAGTTATGAAGTCGCAGCCTGGTAATATCCTCGGCGGAATTTTCACTTTTTATCTCGTCGCAACCGCCTGGCTTACGGCGCGCCGCAGAGACGCCGAAACCAACATCTTCGATTGGGCTGGACTTTTGCTAGTTGCGACCGTCGCCGCTTTCGAAATCACGTACGGTATGGAAGCTGCGCTGAGTTCGACGGGCCTTAAATACGATTACCCTCCTGGGCCTTACTTCTTTATGGGTTCGTTCACGCTGCTCGCGACCGTTGGAGATGTTCGCATGCTCCTGCGCGGAGGCATCTGCGGCTCCAGCCGCCTCGCGCGCCATTTGTGGCGCATGTGCTTTGCGCAGTTCATCGCTGCAGCCTCGATCTTTTTGGCCAGACAGCAGTTATTTCCCGCCATTTTGCGCAGGACTGGCGCGCTTTATCTCTTGAGTTTCCTTCCGCTGGTCTTTTTGGTCGGCTGGCTGATACGTGTTCGCGCCGCAAAAGCATACCAACCGAAAGTGATCGCTCGTATGAGCCTCGATTCCATCCCGCTTGGAGTGGGAAACAAATATGAGCACAGCTTCATTAAATAATTGGCAATACGGACACCCTTGTCGAGTAACGGTCCCGTCGCCAACCGCGAAAACCAAGGAGGGCTAGGGCATGAATTCGAGCAAGAAAACGGCACGACTTGCAGGCTTGCTCTACACACTCTTCTCTGCACCTGGTTTCTTCGCCATGGTCTATGTGCCGCACAAGCTGATCGTCGACGGAAACGCGCCGGCAACAGCCAGTAACATCGCAGCCCACGAGATGCTATTTCGCCTTGGGATCGCGGCCCAACTCGTCAGCCAGGCTGGTTTCATTTTCGTTGTGCTCGCATTGTACGAGCTGCTCAAGGGGGTCAATCGGAGGTGCGCGGTGCTCATGGTGATATTGGTTGTCGGACCGATCCCTATAGGGTTTCTGAATGAGCTGAACTCCGTCGCCGCCCTTGCCCTCGTGCGTGGGTCTGACTTCTTGTCCATATTCGAAAAGCCGCAGCGGGACGCTGCGGCGATGTTGTTCCTCAATCTGCATTTTCAGGCAATTGTCATTGACGAAGTCTTCTTCGGTCTTTGGCTGATTCCGCTGGCGCTCCTGGTATACAGGTCGCGCTTCCTGCCGCGGTTCCTGGGCGTCTGGCTCGCCATCGATGGGCTCGCCTGGGTGATCCTCAGCCTTACGGGCATACTGTTGCCGCAATATTACGACAAAGCATTTACCTACTGTCAGCCCGCCTCTTTCGGCGAGGTGGCACTCATGCTCTGGCTGCTGGTCATGGGTGCGAAGGATCAACCACTCGAAGCCCCGGACGGCAACACTTATGCTTCGGCCGCAAGGATTAAATATTGAATGCGGGGAAGAGCCAGCGCACAAACGACGCTCCACAATATTTCGCCCCGCCATCCGTCTACAGGAGTGGATGGATGATCCATGGGCGTCCCGACTGTGGCTGGGAATATCGTGTCCGGGAGAATCGCGGCTGGAGAAATGCCGGACCAGGATCGTGAAATCTCCAAAATCGTCGGGCAACAACGCGCACGGCTGCGCAATTTCATCCGCCGGCGCGTTCCCAACGAAGCCGACGTGGAAGATGTCCTGCAGGATGTCTTTTTCAAGCTGGTCGAAGCTAACCGCCTGCTGATGCCGGTTGAACACGTCACCGGATGGCTGTTTCGCGTGGCGCGCAATCGCATCACGGATCTGTTCCGCAAGAAGCAGCCAGAGCTATTCGGCGATTTGGCGTTCGAGGCTGAAGATGGCGAACTGCCGATCGAGGATCTGTTGCCATCGCCCGATGCGGGTCCGGAAATGCAGCATTTTCGGAACCTGCTTCTCGATGAGTTGGAAGATGCGCTGGGAGAATTGCCCGACGAGCAGCGCGAGGTCTTCATCGAGCATGCACTTGAAGGACGCAGTTTCAAAGAGATCTCAGCAGAAAGTGGAGTCAACATGAACACGCTGCTCGCGCGCAAGCGCTACGCGGTGCTGCATCTGCGCGAGCGATTGCAGAGCGTCTACGAAGAGTTTGCACAGTTCGCAGCTAGTGACAAACGGCAAAACGAAATGGGGAAGTACTTATGAAGAAAAGAATGATTTGGATTGCGCCTCTGGGAATTCTGGCAATGGCGGCCTTCACCTTTCTTGGCGGCGAAATTGTGAAGCTCTTGTGGAACTGGCTGCTGCCCCCGTTGTTCGGCTGGCGCCTGATCACCTTCTGGCAAGCGGTGGGAGTGCTGGCTCTCAGCCGCATTCTTTTCGGACGCTGGGGTGGCCGCGGTTTTCCTCGCTACGGGTTTCGCGGACGCATGCGCGAGCGCTGGGAGAAAATGACACCCGAGGAGCGGGAAAAGCTTCGCGAGCGATGGGGCGGCCGCTGCGGAGGCTTTGAGGCGCCGCCCGAGCCCAAGCCTAGCATGTGAACTGCAAGACCGGTATTTCGACAAATTTTCCAAGAGCCATAAAGCTGCGTCTTGACCAGCTCCTAATTCGTGTGTACACTGTGTACATACGAAGAAAACATTGAACAAATGCTTTTCGAGTGGGATTACGCAGACCACCTCAAGAAGGAGAGCGGAGGGAGCGACCGACTTTAAGCGTTTGCGCAGGATGCGAGATGCCGAGATCGACTTCTCAGAGATCCCCAAGCTCGGCAAATCGTTTTGGAAGCACGCCCGGCTCGTCATGCCAGAGCCGAAAGACCGTCTTACCATTCGAGTTGATCACGAAGTTGTCCAGTGGCTGAAGAAAAAGGGTCCCGGCTACCAAACGCGAATCAACGCAATTCTGCGCTCGTATATGGAAGCACAAGAAAGAACCTAACCACCAACTCGGGTTTTGCGCCTAGCGACGGGGTATGTAAGGAGCTCCGAACTCGCCCTACCCCTTCAAAAACTTCCCCTCCTGCAGTTCTTCAAACGCCTGGCGCAGTTGCTCCTGCGTATTCATGACAATCGGACCGTACCACGCGACCGGCTCTTCCAGCGGTTTGCCGGAAACGAGCAAAAATCGAATGCCGTCGTCACCAGCCTGGACTGTAACTTCATCGCCGCGGTCAAACAAAATCAACGACCGATTATCGGCTTCCACCGGAGGCGCTGTATCGAGCCACTTGACAGCTTCGGTCGGCACCGCCAACGGTCCCGAGGCGTTGCAAAACTTGCCACCGCCGCCAAACACATAAGCAAACGCGTGCCGCGTGGTCTCGACCGGCAGCGATTTTCTTTTTCCCGGCGCGACCGACACATCAAGATAAATTGGGTCGGCGGCAATTCCATCCACCGGGCC
>JASICF010000262.1 GCA_030044775.1 Candidatus Sulfotelmatobacter sp.
GGAGAGCGCCGGCCCATGCATCCCACGCGGCAAGCTCCCGCGAGTGCCCGTCCGCTCGGCGTTGGACCGGCACTTCCGCCTCCCGGAACCACCCGGCCCGGCAGCCGTCCGGGGGCTCCAGCTCGCCGCCCCGGCCAGCGATATGTGCCCCGCGGCGTAAAAGAAGGCCCGATGAAGGGCTACACCCCTCCGCCGCGCATGGTGGTATCGAACGAGCCGCTGCCGATTACGCGCAGTATCACGATCACGGAGGGAATCAGCGTAAAAGATCTCGCAGAAAAGTTGGACATTCGTGCGAAAGATTTGATCTCGCGCCTTTTGGCTCGCGGCGTTTTTGCGACGATTAATCAGACGCTCGATGCGGAGCTCGCCAGCGAAATGGCGCGGTTCTTCGGCGCCGACACCAACGTTATTACGTTTGAAGAGCAGACGGCGAAGGAAATCGATGCTGCTGCAGCTGGCGAAGAATCCGCTCCGGGAACAGGCGTTCGCCCGCCTGTCGTCACCATCATGGGCCACGTCGATCACGGCAAGACTACTTTGCTCGACGCGATCCGGCTAACCAACGTGGCGGAAGGCGAAGCTGGAGGCATTACCCAGCACATCGGCGCTTACAAAGTGCGCATTACGGATCAAGCCTCACCGGCCTACGGGCGCGAAATTGTATTCCTCGACACGCCCGGCCACGAAGCTTTCACGCGCATGCGTTCCCGCGGCGCGAAAGCCACAGACATCGTTGTTCTGGTTGTTGCGGCCGACGACGGCGTTATGCCGCAAACCCTTGAGGCCATCGATCACGCGCACGCGGCCGAAGTGCCCATCATCGTTGCGGTCAACAAGATCGACAAACCGGATGCGTTGCCCGACCGCGTGAAGAAGCAGCTTGCCGACCGCGGCCTTGTTCCCGAAGAGTGGGGCGGCAAGACAGTTTTCGTCGACGTTTCGGCGAAGCAGAAAACCAATTTGAATCTTCTGCTGGAAATGATTTGCCTGGTGGCCGATCTCGCCGAATTGAAAGCTACGCCTGAACGCGCTGCAACCGGCGTTGTTCTTGAGGCAAAACTTGACCGCGGACGCGGGCCGGTCGCGACGGTTCTCGTGCAGAATGGCACTTTGAATGCCGGCGATAATTTTGTAGTTGGCAACGTGTACGGTAAGGTCCGCGCCATGTTCGATGATCGCGGCGCCCAGCTCGAGACCGCTCCGCCGTCGACGCCGGTTGAGATCATTGGCATCGAGGCTCTGCCCCAGGCCGGCGACCAGTTTGTAGTTGTGGCCGATCGCGACAAGGCTCGCGGCATTTCCGAATATCGCGAACAGAAATCGCGCGAAGCTGCGTTGGCTAAGAGTTCGCGCGTGTCGCTCGAAGGCCTGGCAGAACAAATCAAATCGGCGGGCACAAAGGAATTGAACGTCATTCTTAAGGGCGACGTGCAAGGCTCCGTGGAAGTCATCACCGACCTGCTCAGCAAGCTCTCGAACGATAAAGTTCGCCTGAAGCTGCTGCGTTCCGGCGTGGGCGCAATCACAGAAACGGACGTTCTGCTCGCCTCGGCGTCCAATGCGATCATTATCGGCTTCAACGTGCGCCCCGAGCGCAAGGCGCAAGAACTGGCCGAGCAAGAGAAGGTCGACATCCGGCTGCACTCGATCATTTACGAACTGCAAGACGAGATCAAGCGCGCTATGACTGGGCTACTTGAGCCGACATTCAAGGAGCATTACCAGGGCCGTGCAGAAGTTTTGAATGTGTTCCGGATCCCGAAAGTTGGCGCCGTGGCTGGTTGCCGCGTGAGCGACGGGCTCGTCAAGCGCGACTCCGAAGTCCGCTTGCTGCGCGATAACGTGCAGATCTTCAAAGGCAAGGTGGGATCATTGCGCCGATTCAAGGATGACGCCAAAGAAGTTCACAATGGCATGGAATGCGGCATTTCCATCACGAATTACGGCGACATCAAGATTGGTGACGTGATCGAGGCTTTTTCGACAGAGAGAATTGCCGCGGAAGTAATTGCTTAAGAGTGGCCAGTGATCAGCGGCCAGTTTTTCGCGGACTGGAACTGACCACTAGCCGCTAGGCGCCGATGATCGCCTTCCTCACCCTCGAACTCCACATCGAAGCGGCGCATTCACTCAAAGACAAACGGCAGGTTGTGCGCAGCCTGAAAGACCGCTTGCGCGCGAGCTTCAATGTCTCAGTTGCCGAACTTGAGCCCAGCAGCATCTGGAATCGCGCGACCGTTGGCGTTGTCGCGGTCTCCGATTCGCACGATTACTTGGATGGATTGATGAAGAACGTCGAGCGCGCAGCCACACGAATCGCAAATAATCATGGGGCGGAATTGGCGGATTCGTTCGTCGAGTACCTCTAGGCTCCCCACCGTCCTCCTGTTACCTCTGTACTTACCGTCCTCCTCGACTTGTGCGCGACAATAGCACTTCCCGGCCAACATCGACGCCGGTTTTCTGATATTCTCAAGCGTTTTATACCGGGGTGAATGTGGAACGGCGCGGGGTCAAGCACCATCGGGGAAGGCTTGGCGAAGCCTTGCGCGAGGAGATTGAAACGCTTGTGGAGGGCGAACTGGCTGATCCGCGCATCGGGTTGGTGCGTGTAACGGCGGTGCATCTGGCCGAGGATGGACGCTCGGCTCAAGTTCTCGTCGATGTAGAAGGGGACGATCGGGAAGCGGACCGGAGCATCGAGGGACTGCTGGCTGCGAAGGAATACATTCGTCACGAACTCGCCGGCCGTTTGCGATTGCGGCGCGCGCCTGAGTTGTTTTTCCGCCTGGACCGTTCGCAGAGGGAGCAGGCGCGGGTGGAAGAATTGCTGGCCCGCGCGAAGAAGCGGGCGAGATCGATTTCGAGTGCGAATCAAAAAAAGGCATAGCAATGCTGCAGGAAGTACTACAGCAAATCGAACAGCGTGACCGCTTCGTGCTTACGTCGCACGCACGGCCAGACGGCGACGCGGTCGGGTCGGTGCTGGCATGCTGCCAGATCTTGCGCGCCATGGGAAAGCGCGCAGAAGTGGTGCTGCACGATGGCGTTCCTCGCATTTATCGCGGCTTGCCGTTCGCCGACCAGGTGTTGCAGGCTGATCGCGTGACCGGAAATTACGAGGCTGCGATCATTCTGGAGTGCGATAGCATTCACCGCACCCGCCTGGAAGGGCTGCAGGATCGTTTTCTCATTAGCATCGATCACCATGTGAGCGGACGTCCTTTCGCGCATGTCAATTGGATCGACCCGCAGGCTGTGGCTACCGGAGAAATGGTTTTTCGCCTGGCGCGTGAAGCGGGAACTCCCTTCTCTCCCGAGATTGCAACCTGCCTTTACACCGCGCTCATGACCGACACCGGCTCGTTCATGTTTCAGGGAACGAACGAGCATACGTTCGCTCTGGCGCGCGAACTGGTGCTTGCCGGCGCCGATCCCTCCCATTGCGCGCGCAGTATTTATTTTGCGCACTCGGTGGCAAAGATGCGGTTGCTTGGCGAAGCGCTGCGCAACCTCAACACCGACGGCCACATTGGCTGGGCGTGGGTTACGCAGGAACAAATGGATCGCTGCGATGCCAAGGAAGAAGATTGCGAAGGGCTGGTCAATTACGTGCTTTCGATTGGGGAAGTCGAAGTTGCCGCATTTCTCCGCGAGCTCCCCGGCGGGCGCTTTCGCGTGAGCCTGCGCAGCAAGGGACAGCTTAATGTCGCGCGAGTCGCCGAGCGTTTCGGCGGCGGCGGGCACGAGTGCGCCAGCGGCTGTTCGGTGGATGGCCCGCTCTCTCACGCCGTCGGGCAGATTTTGGAAATTTTGCGGCGCGGTTCATCTGTGCAATAGTCCGAGTAAACTCTCTTCAATGACAAATCGCACGCGCACGGATGCGCTTCTGCTAGCGGGATTTTGCGCGTTCCTGTTTTTCTACGGAATCGCTCAATTTGGCCTGATCGGCGCCGACGAGCCCCGTTACGCGCAGGTAGCGCGCGAAATGCTGGAGCGGAACGACTGGGTTACGCCCGAGCTTGGGGATGAGCCCTGGCTGGAGAAGCCTCCGCTGTATTACTGGCAGGCGCTTGTTGCGTACAAGGTACTTGGCGTAAGTGATTTTGCCGCGCGCCTGCCCTCGGCGTTCGATGCGACTCTGCTGGTCTTGGCCATTTATTTTTTCCTGCGACGAATTCTGCCGGGCGGTGAACTCGACGGGTCTTTGATGGTGGCTTCATGCGCAGGACTGATCGGCTATGCACGCGCAGCATCGACAGACATGCCACTTGCAGCGTCTTTCGGAGTCGGAATGTTGGCGTGGTGGTGCTGGCGAGAAGAGCAGAAAAGAGTTTTTCTTGCCGCGTTCTTTTTCTTTATGGCTTTGGGCATGCTGGCGAAGGGACCAGTTGCGCCGTTTCTCGCCGGGGCGGCGATCGTAATTTACGCCATTGCTGCTCGGGATCTTCGATTGGCGCGGAAAACTCTGTGGTTGCCCGGAATCTTGCTATTCTGTGTGATCGCTCTGCCGTGGTATTTCGCGGTGCAGATGCGCAACCCGCAGTTCTTTCGGGAATTCATCCTTGAGCAAAACCTGGGCCGCTTTTCGCAAAATATCTATCACCACATTCAGCCGTTCTGGTATTA
>JASICF010000263.1 GCA_030044775.1 Candidatus Sulfotelmatobacter sp.
TTGCCGCAAAACGACGCCCTCAGTAAAAACGCGAGCACGCTCACGTTGGCACGAGAACCGTCTGCATTGGCGGGCCATCTGCACGTTGACACCACGTCCCCAAGCTGATAAAAGTTAACGTTCTCTCCGTAAGATTCTGCGCCAGAGGTTTGCGCGTTCGCGGACATGCCGGACGAAACCAAGTCGCCCTCACCACCAACGCCTCCGGGCGATTCGAAGCCGTCAGCGGAAAAACCTGCAGCATCCACCGCTCCACCCAAGCCGGCTGCGACCACGCCTGCGGCAAAACCTGCCGCTGCGCCGCCCAAGGCTCCCGTGCCCGCGCCGACGCCCTGGGATTCGCCAATGGTCGCGAAGCTCAGGTCCACGTATGGCTCCGGCATCGAGCCGCTGACTTATGCAGGGCAGAACTATATGGTGGTCGACTGCTCGCTGATTCCGGAGCTTCTGTACGTTTTGCGTAACGAAGAGAAGTTTGACTACTGCGTCGACATCACCGCGGTGCATTATCCACAGCGCGAAAAGCAATTTGATGTGATTTGGGTGCTTTACTCGTTTCCGCGCAATGAGCGGATCCGAGTGAAGACGCAGATCGCGGACGGCGCTGCACTGCCCAGTTCTGTACCGATCTGGCCGGCTGCGAATTGGCTCGAGCGCGAGGTTTACGACATGTTTGGCATCAGGTTCGACGGGCATCCCGACTTGAAACGCATCCTTCTGCCCGACGGGTGGAAGGGACATCCCCTGCGCAAGGATTACGGCATCCTCCAGCAGGATGACCAGTGGGTTCAGATCAACCTGGGTATTGAAAGCGGACAGTAGTAACGATGACCGACCAGAAGACGCTCTCGCATCTCGATCTCGAAACTCCCGAGAAGCCGTTTCTGGATGCGAATGAGCTCGTCATCAACATGGGACCGCAGCATCCTGCCACGCACGGGGTGCTGCGCGTTATTCTGCGGCTTGATGGCGAAAAAGTTCTTGGCCTCGAATGCGTCATCGGATACCTGCATCGCGGCGTCGAAAAAATTGGCGAGCATCGCACCTACACGATGTTCAATCCGTACGTCGATCGCATGGATTATGTCGCCGCGGTTTCCAACGGGCTTGGCTATTGCGAAACCGTAGAAAAGCTGCTGAATGTCGAAGCGCCACCCCGCGCACAGCACGTTAGGGTCATTCTGACCGAGCTGAATCGAATCGCGAGCCACCAGCTCTGGCTGGGAACGCATGCGCTCGATATTGGAGCAATCACGCCGCTCTTTTATACCTTTCGCGACCGCGAAGAGATTCTCAAGATTTTCGAGAAGTATTGCGGCGCACGCCTGACCACGCACGCGTTCCGCATTGGTGGTTTGCAATACGAAACCTATGCCGGTTTCGAGAAGGAAGTTAAGAACTTTCTCGATTTCTTCCGCCCCAAGATCGACGAGTATGAGGAACTGCTCACCAGCAACCGGATTTGGGTTGAGCGCACCAAGGGCGTGGGAAAAATTTCCGCGCAAGATTGCATTGCTCTCGGCGTCACCGGGCCGGTTCTGCGCGCGAGTGGCGTGAAATGGGATTTGCGCAAAGCCCAGCCCTACGCTTGTTATAAGAATTTTGATTTCGAAATTCCCATTGGCCAGAATGGCGACACTTATGATCGTTATCTGGTCCGAATGGTCGAGATGCGGCAGTCGGTGCGGATTATCCAGCAGGCAGTCGATGCTCTGCCCGAAGGCCCGATTATGGCGAAGGTTCCGAAAGTGATGAAGCCGCCTGCGGGCGAGGTCTACCACTCGATCGAAGCGCCGAAGGGCGAACTGGGATACTTCATCGTCAGCGATGGATCGACTCAGCCTTATCGGCTGCGGGTGCGGCCTCCTTCGTTTGTGAACCTGCAGGCGCTTGATCAGATGTGCCGCGGGCAGCTTGTGGCTGATGTGATCGCGGTGATCGGCACGCTCGATATCGTTCTCGGCGAGGTGGACCGCTGATGCAATCTGTCATTCAGTACATCACGTCCTATCTCGGCAGCAATCAGACGCCCGGCGCCGCGGGCAATCTGTTCTGGGTGTTCGTTTACATCATGTTGGTTTTCGGGGGTCTCTCCGTCGCTGTCATCGCGATGAACTGGCTCGAACGCAAGATCCTGGCGCACATGCAAGTGAGGCTGGGGCCGATGAGAGTGGGTCCGCACGGATTGCTGCAACCGATTGCCGACGCTCTCAAATTGCTGCTCAAAGAAGACCTGATACCCGCAGACGCGGACCGCGTAATTTTCTGGGCCGCCCCGTTCATGGTCGTGCTCGCGGCGTTTACCGTATTCGTCGTCGTTCCCTTCGGGCCGACGCATGCGATTACCGACATGAACATCGGAATTCTGTTCATGCTGGGCGTGTCGTCGTTGAGCGTGCTGGGAATTGTGATGGCAGGCTGGGCGTCGAATTCGCACTATCCGTTGATTGGCGCACTGCGCTCCAGCGCGCAGATGGTTTCTTATGAAGTTGCCATGGGTATGGCGGTGGTTTCAGTCATTCTAATGACGAGCTTGAACGCGGCTGGGACCGGCACGTTGAGTATGATCGGCATCGTGCAAGCGCAGCTTGCACAGCACGAGTGGTTCATTTTTAAATTCTTTCCTCTCGGACTGATTGCCTTTTTCATCTTCGCAGTCGCCATGGTTGCGGAAACCAATCGCGCACCGTTCGATCTGGCCGAGGCGGAGTCTGAACTGACCGCCGGATTTCACACCGAGTACAGCGGTTTTCGCTGGTCGCTGTTTTTTCTCGCCGAATATTCGGCGATGATTGCGGTTTCGTCGATCGCGGTGACTCTATGGCTCGGCGGCTGGCTGCGGCCATTTCCCAACATGCTGGCCGGCGCTGGATGGGAGCAGTTTTTCTCGTTTATTCCCGGCACTTCGTTTCTTTTTCTCGCGGCTCTTTGTTTCTACAGCACGGCGCGCATGCCGAAGCATCCCTACTTCCGAATTCAGACGATTGGCCTGGCGGGATTTGGAGCGGTTCTCGGCCTGGTTGGGTTGATTCTTTTCATCCCGCCGGTGCGCGCGTGGGTGCAGGATATTTTCTGGTTCTCCGCCAAGGTCGCCGGATTTATGTATCTCTACATTTGGTATCGCGGCACATTCCCGCGGTATCGCTTCGACCAATTGATGAAGATGGGATGGAAAGTTCTGCTGCCGATGGGATTGGGCATTCTGATCCTGACGGCGGGAGTGGCTTTGTATCAGCAAAATCTATGGCACCCGTAGCCACACCATTTTTCTTTTACCTGCTCTCCGCGCTGATGCTCGCGGGCGGCATCCTCGTCATCACGCGAAAGAATCCGGTGCACTCGGCGCTGGCGCTGATCACCACGCTGCTCGCCCAAGCGGCGATTTACCTCATGCTCTACGCACCGTTCGTCGCTGGCGTGCAGATCATTCTTTATGCCGGCGGCATTATGGTGTTATTCCTGTTCGTGATCATGCTGGTCAGCATCGACCGCTCCATCAAGGAACGGCAGTTCAACAGCCAGTGGCTGATCGGCGTAGTTGCGGCGACGGCGCTCGGCGGACTATTCATCGCCGTGTATACAAAAGGAACAGATCTGTTCCCGGGTCAAGCCACGCTGGCCGCGGCGGAGGGCGACAATACGCAACGCCTGGCAAGCCTGCTATACGGTCAATACATGTTCTCGTTCGAGATCGCATCGCTCTTGCTGCTGGTGGCGATTATCGGCGCCGTTGTAATGGCGAAGAAAAGGATTTGAATCGGGAAGGGCACGACTTTAGTCGTGCCGCCAGTAACTCTTACAACGAGCGGCTTTAGCCGCCGGGTGCAGAAAGCGAAGATGCAATCGATGCTCCACATCACGACGCTGCATTACCTGGTTCTAGGCGCAGCGCTTTTTCTGCTAGGAGTGATCGGTGTTCTCACCCGTCGGAACGTGGTTATTGTCCTGATGTCGATCGAACTGATTCTGAACGCGGTAAATCTGAACCTGGTTGCGTTCTCGCATTACTGGCAAAGCATGCCTGCGCGGGTCGGCGGGGGGCCGACGGCTCTGCATGGACAGATATTCTCGATTTTTGTGATCACCGATGCCGCCGCGGAAGCTGCGGTCGGATTGGGCATTCTGATCGCCTTCTTCCGGAATAAGGAGACGGTGAATATTGACGAAGTGAATTTGTTGAAGTGGTGAAAAATGCGCTTCCAGCTGCTAGCCACTAGCTTCTAGCAAGTCACGGATTGCTAGGAGCAGAGCTAGAAGCTAGAAGCTAGGAGCTAGAAGCTGATTTTCCTATCCCACATCTGGCTGATTCCGCTCTTCCCCGCGTTCGGCGCGGCGGTCATGTTCTTCTTCGGCCGAAGGCTGCAGAAGGCTTCGGTCAGCGCCGTCTGCGTCGGCATGGTCGCGCTCGCGTTCGTGATGTCTTGCGGGGCGGTGTGGCAATATACGGCATGGTCCTCCTCGCCGGAGCATTATCGCCAGCCCTATCAGACTGTTCTCTACACCTGGCTCGGCAGCGGCACCGGTCATTTCACTTACGCAATGCATGACGGGTCGCCTGCGCAGTTTCAAGCCGACGCTGGTTTTCTGCTTGATCCGCTTTCCAGCATCTGGCTCCTGTTCGTCACCGGCGTTGGAATGCTGATCCACGTCTATTCGACCGGCTACATGGCGCATGAAGGCGGATATTACCGCTTCTTCGGATATCTCAACCTCTTCATGTTTTCCATGCTGACCCTGATCCTTGCCAACAACTACGTCTTACTGTTCGTGGGTTGGGAAGGCGTCGGCTTGTGCTCGTATCTGTTGATCGGATTTTATTTCCATCGCAAGTCGGCAACGGATGCCGGAAACAAAGCGTTCATCGTCAATCGCATCGGCGATGCGGCATTCATTCTCGGAATGTTTTTTATCGCCTGGTATTTCGGATCGCTGCGCTTTGCCGACGTTACCGAGATTGCCCGTAGCGGACGTTTCGCAGTCGGCGATCCCATCATTACTGCCGCGACGTTGCTCTTGTTCATTGGCGCCTGCGGAAAGTCGGCGCAGCTTCCTCTTTATGTCTGGCTGCCAGACGCCATGGAAGGACCCACGCCCGTCTCCGCGCTCATTCACGCAGCGACCATGGTCACGGCCGGGGTTTACATGGTGGCGCGGTCTAATGCGCTTTTCGTCCTCGCGCCCACATCAATGAAGACGGTCGCCATCATCGGCGCAATCACCGCCATGTTTGCCGCCTCGATCGGCCTGGTGCAGAACGACATCAAGCGCGTGCTCGCCTATTCGACGGTTTCGCAACTCGGTTACATGTTTCTTGCGTTGGGCGTCGGAGCGTTTGCCGCCGGCGTTTTTCACGTCTTCACGCACGCATTCTTCAAGGCATTGTTGTTCCTCGGTGCAGGCTCTGTAATCCATGCAATGTCCGGCGAGCAGGATATGCGCCACATGGGCGATCTGTGGCATCGCACGCGAACCACGCACGCAACCATGTTCGTCGCGACTCTGGCCATCGCCGGCATTTTCCCCTTCGCTGGATTCTTCTCCAAAGACGCCATTCTCTGGGAGACGTGGTCGCGCGAGGGCGGCGCTTACCGCGTTCTCTGGTACATCGGTTATGCCACCGCGTTCATGACTGCCTTCTACATGTTCCGGCTGATGTATCTGACTTTTCACGGACGCCCACGGATGAGCCATGAAGTGGAACACCATATTCACGAGTCGCCACGATCGATGACCGTGCCATTAATTGCGCTTGCTCTTTGTGCCATAGCAGCCGGATGGTTGGGCTGGCCGCACAGCCTCGGCGGATCGGATCGGTTCACGGCATTTCTTGAACCTGTCTTCCAGCCCTCGGCGCGCGTGTTTCAGATCGAGGGACAAACCGGACAGCTGGTCACAGGAGTCGAGGAAGAGAAGAACACGG
>JASICF010000264.1 GCA_030044775.1 Candidatus Sulfotelmatobacter sp.
GGACGCGCTCCACCGAGTACGAGTCCACAAAGGCGATCTACGAACTCCGCTGTCAATTCGTCATGCCGAATCAGAAAGCGCATATAAATCGGGCCGTATAACGAATCCAGCAGCAAGTCTTTGTCGATGTCTTTGCGCAACTCGCCGCGGCGAATTCCACGCTGCAAAGTCTCATAGGCCTCCCGCCTTCGCGGCCAGAGAAAACGATCGCGAAAAGCGGAAATCAGCTCTTTATCACTTTGCCCACCGGCAAGAATCGCAGAGACGATTCGACCCTGGCGGCTGCGAAAAACTTTGATCAATTGCCGCATCTGCTGGCTCAGGTCGGTATCCACGGAGCCGGTATCGGGAAAATGCAGTCTCCGGGTAGCATTGCTGGCAAAAGCGTCGGCAATGAGAGCCGCTTTATGGGGCCACCAGCGGTAAACCGTGGCTTTGCCAACTTTGGCGTGGGCAGCGACCTCTTCGATCATCAACTCGGCAAAACCATTCTTGCCCAACAGGTTCAAGGCGCTCCGCAAAATGGCGACCCGGGCGGTTTCGCTGCGAGGCCGTCCAGGTGCGCGGCTACCGTTATGCTTGCCGGAGTTACCGTTGTTGACGGTCGGCTTTTGCCGCATGAGCATAACCTACCATATAATGAATAGGTGCTTTTTGGAATCCGATACGGATAGTATCGAATCTGATTTTGCATCGTAGAGTCGAGAATCGCCCTTAGACAATGTAGTCTTAAAGAGCGTTGCCGCACATTCTCTTCTGTGGGTTCAGGGGTTGCTCTTAAGCAATGTGGATTGTCGCATTAGCCCTCCGTCGTCCTTACACCTTCGTCGTGATGGCGCTGCTTATCGTTATTCTGACGCCGATCACTATCCTGCGCACTCCCACCGACATCTTCCCCAACATCGACATACCCGTCGTTTCCGTCGTCTGGTTTTACACGGGAATGTCGCCGCAGGATATGGCTGACCGCATCGTCGCTAACTCTGAGCGCGGCATCACCACCACAGTCAACGATATTGACCACACTGAGTCGCAGTCAGTTTATGGCCTTGGCGTGATCAAAGTGTTTTTTCACCCGGGCACGAATCTGCAAGGCGCCATCGCGCAAATCACGGCAATTTCTCAAACGACTGTGCGAGGCCTGCCGCCCGGAACAACACCGCCGCTGATCATTTCTTACAGCGCCTCCACCACGCCAGTGATTCAGCTCGGATTAAGTAGCAAGACCCTCGCTGAGCAGCAACTCTTCGATCTCGGCCAGAACTTTCTCCGCAATTATCTGGCTACCGTGCCAGGGGCGGCCACACCATATCCTTACGGTGGCAAGATTCCTCAAATTCAGGTCGATCTCGATTTACCCAAGCTGCAGGCGTATGGCCTCCAACCGCTTGACATCGTAAACGCCGTCAACGCACAGAACATCATTCTCCCTACTGGCACCATCAAGATGGGCTCTCTCGAATACAGCGTGGAAATGAACGGGACGCCCCAGACCATTGCGGAATTGAACGATCTGCCGGTTAAGACAGTTAACGGTGCAACGCTCTACATGCGCGACGTGGCACACATCCGCAATGCCTTCGCGCCCCAAACCAATATCGTCCGCAATAACGGAAACCGCGGCGTGCTGATGTCGATGTACAAGAATGGAAATGCCTCCACGCTGGACATCGTGAAGGGTATCAAGAGCATCGTTAAGCAGGCCGCACAGACCCTCCCGCCGGAATTGAAGATTACCTCCCTCTTCGACCAGTCCTTGTTTGTCCGCGCGTCCATCTACGGCGTCTTGCGGGAAGGTCTTATCGCGGCTGCCCTGACCGCCGTAATGATTCTGATTTTTCTCGGCGACTGGCGGCCGACGATCGTCATTTCCATTTCCATCCCTCTCTCGGTTTTTGTTTCCATCATTCTGCTTGGCGCCATCGGCGAGACCATCAACATCATGACGCTCGGAGGCCTGGCACTTGCTGTCGGCATTTTGGTTGACGACGCAACCGTTGAAATCGAAAACATCGAGCGCAATCTCGCTATGGGCAAGGAGATGCGGCAAGCCATTCTCGACGGCGCGCAGCAAATCGCCGTGCCGGCATTTGTTTCAACGCTCAGCATCTGCATTGTCTTCGTGCCGATGTTTTTTTTGAGCGGGGTCGCCAAGTTTCTCTTTGTCCCGCTTGCCGAAGCGGTCAGCTTCGCCATGCTCGCCAGCTACCTGCTTTCGCGGACGCTCATTCCTACACTTGTCATGTACATCATGCGTGGCCACGAGCATCGTGAGGCAGGAGCGAAGACTTTTCTGGGCCGCTTCCAGCGCGGCTTCGAGCGCAAATTCGAAGATTTCCGCCGCAGCTACGAATCCCTGCTCGAAACCACAATCGCCCATCGCGGCGTTTTTATCGCGGGTTTTCTGGTCTTCTGCGTCCTTTCGCTCGGCCTTTATTTCTTTTTGGGTGAGGACTTTTTTCCCCAGGTTGATGCCGGTCTTCTGCGTCTGCATGTGCGCGCGCGTCCTGGCCTTCGCGTGGAAGAAACTGCGAATCTCTGTGACCGTATCGAGGCTTCGCTGCGCCGCGAAATTCCGCCAGAACAGTTGCAGACTATTCTTGACAACATTGGATTGCCGAACTCCGGCATTAACCAATCGTATAGCTCAAACGGAACCATCGGCAGCAGCGACGCGGAGATTCTGATCGCGCTCGATCCCGAGCATCACGTGCCAGCCGCGGATCTTCGCCGCCGTCTGCGCGAAGTTTTGCCGCGACAGTTTCCTGGCGTCGAATTCTTCTTCCAGCCCGCCGATATCGTTACCCAGATTCTGAACTTTGGCTTGCCGGCTCCCATCGACGTACAAGTCGTAGGCGCCGATATGTACAGCAACTATGCAATCGCGCAACAGATTGCCAACAGAATGCGCAGCATTCCCGGGACCGCCGACGTGCATGTGCAACAACTGCTCTCGCTGCCTACGCTGCATATGGATATCGAGCGAACTCGCGTTACGCAGGTTGGGCTCACCGCCGCCAACGTGGCGCAAAGCGCCCTGGTCTCGCTTAGCGGCAGCTTTCAGACAGCTCCTAATTTCTGGCTGAATCCGAAGAACGAAGTGACGTATCAGATCGCCGTACAATCGCCACAATATCGCATGACGAATCTGCAGGACCTCTTGAATATTCCTGTTGATTCGCAGCAAGGGCCGCAACTGATGGGCAATCTGGTAGCGGTGACTCCGGTCACTACCGCCGCCACAGTAAATCATTACAACGTGCAACCCGTGATTGATGTTTACTCGAGCACGCAGGACCGCGACCTAGGAGCAGTTGCGGCCGATACCAACAAGGTCCTAAAGAATTTTGAAA
>JASICF010000265.1 GCA_030044775.1 Candidatus Sulfotelmatobacter sp.
CGCTTTCGATTGAATGCGTCCCGCAGACGGCAAATGGCCTGTCATCCTGAGCGAAAAAGCCGATTCGCGAAACGAATCGGCTTTCGAGTCGAAGGATCCCTATCAGCTCTCCGTCCCGCAAGGGCGAGGCCGGGAATTCTTTTCCGCGAGCCTCGGCGACCCAAATTCCTTTCAAGGGTGCAGCCTTTTTCGGGATAGGGATCCTTCGACTGCGGATTTGCTTTGCTCGGCAAAGCAAATTCCTCGCTCAGGATGACAAAGCCGAGTGCCCCGGTCGTCACACGTTGTTCAGCACACACGCAAACGGCCTCGGAGATTCCGAGGCCGTTTTGCGCGGGCCAGTATGTGGCACCCTGTCAAGGTCGCAGTAACATTATCGACATCCCGCTGCTCACAAATCAAGTTACTTTAAGGAGAGTCGCACCCTGTCCGCGATCCTCCCACCTGTCCCTAAGAGACAATCCTTTGCGAACAAAGGAATGGACCCGAAGGGATTCGAACCCTCACCTGCGACCTTGACAGGGTGCTGTGCTGCCGATTACACCACGGGCCCATATTCCGAGGTTATGCCAGCCCAGACCCAACTCTTTCAATTTGGCAAAATTTGCCGGTCAGGCAGTTTCGTTTTGGGACATTGCCGGCAGAGCCAAAGGGATCCTTCGAATGCGGATTTGCTTTGCTGCGCAAAGCAAATCCCTCGCTCAGGATGACAAGAACACGAGGAGTTATTTCAGGTTTAGAGCTTTCCTCGCCAACTCCTCAACCCGCTCCAACACCTCGTCCTCGCTCATCTTGGTCGAGTCGATCACCACCGCATCCGGGGCCGCGACCAGCGGTGATGTGGCTCGCGTGCGATCGCGGCGGTCGCGCTCGCGCAGATCTTCAGCCAGATTCGCGGCGACTTCGCCTTTAATCTTCTGCTGCTCCATGCGGCGCTGCTCGCGCACCACGGGATCGGCATCGAGAAAAATCTTCAGGTCGGCATCGGGAAAAACTTTCGTGCCGATGTCGCGGCCTTCCATCACTATGCCTCCGCCCGCGCCCATGGCCCGCTGATGCAAGACCATCCACGCCCGTACGCCAGGATGCACGGAAACACGCGACGCGGCTTCCGTCACATCGCGCTCGCGAATGCGCGAAGAAACATCGTGAGCATCAAGCAACGTTCGGTTGCCCCCGACGGTAGGCTCAAGCTTGATGTGCGACTGTTCGGCCAGCTTTACGAGCGCGGGCTCGTCATCGAACGAAATGTCTTTTTCGATTGCTTTTAGCGCGAGCGCGCGATACATCGCTCCGCTTTCAAGATTTACGTAGCCGAGCTTGCGCGCCAGGCGCGAAGCGATCGTGCTCTTCCCGGCGCCGGCGGGGCCGTCGATGGCGATGATGAGTTTGCGCGGTAAAACGGTGGTTTCGGAGGGTTCGCTCATTCTCGAGTTTCGGCCGGCCTTATCGCTTGCAAGAAAAACGATTGTACACGGAAACGACCAGTCGGTTCGCGGCTCCTGTCAAGCCCTTCAAGTGGTTGCGGCCCGGGTCGAAAATCTGCGTTTGCTGATCATTGATTCCACGCCATTTCCGATTTTGCCGCTCCCTGCGCACCGAAACCTCATCGAATTGCCTGTACGAGAAAGAGGCAGGTTATGCGAAGCAGAATCAAGCTGGCAGTCACCATCCTGATCCTGTTACTCGCGGTCGCGGTTTTCAGCCGTTTTATGGACTGGATGAACCTGCCCAGCGACTTGTGGTTTTGGAGCGGTGTTTCGGCGTCGCTTCTGCTGCTGGTCGTTGTTCCTTCCCTGATCGCCAAAATCTGGCGAGCTCAGCAACGACACTAAGGCAATTGCGATTACTGCGCGGGTGTACGCGACTCCCCGCGATCACGGCGAGTTTGCGCGCTTCGTGCGCGGGAAAAGGGGTGCGTTATGACGACGACTATTTTCAATCGTGAAGGCGAAGTAATGAACAATCGTTTTGGTGGAATGGGGCGCAATTTCTTCCGCCTCATTCTCGGCGCGGCGGGCCTGGTGATCGGCGCAATCGTGCTTTTCAGCGTGGTGCAGGTTACACGCATCAATGCCGGTTATGTCGGCGTGGAAATCAATCTTGCCGGCAGCCAGCGAGGAGCACGGGAGATTCCCATTCGCACGGGCTGGGTTTTCTATTCGCCACTAAAAACGCAGGTGATCGAATTCCCGACTTTTGTGCAGACGGTGAAGTGGACGGCGGACATGAATGAAGGCCATCCGCTGAACGAGGAACTGGTGTTCAACAGCAAGGAAGGACAGGAGGTGCGCACGGACGTTTCGCTTTCGTACGCGATCGATGCCGCCAAGGTTCCGGATTTTTACGTGAAGTACCGCACCGACGATCTGGAAAGGTTTACGCACGGCATTCTGAAAGATATCGTGCGGAACTCTCTGAATGAAGTGGCGTCGACTTATACGCTGGAGGATATTTATGGCGAAAACAAAGCCCGTTTCCTGCGCGAATCGCGCGATCGAATCCAGGCGCAGTTGTTGCCGGTGGGCGTAGGCATTCAGCAGTTTGGCTTCATCGGCAAGCCGAGGTTCACAGCGGCGATCGAACAGGCGATCACGCAGAAGACGCAGGCGATCACCGAAGCTGAACGCGCCCGCAATCAGCTTGCGGTAACGCAAGCCGAGATGGCAAAAGCGGTCGCCGAGGCTGAAGGTGAAGCACGCAGCCAGGTCGAGCGGGCCCGCGGCGAGGCGACCAGCGCGATCGAGCGCGCTCGCGGCGAAGCCGAGGCCAACCGCTTGCGGCAGGCTTCGATCACTCCGCAGTTACTCGAGTGGAGGCGGCTGGAAAATCAGAGAGCGCTGGTGGATAAATGGAACGGCGAGCTGCCGCGCATGATCGTCAGCGACAAAGCGGGAATGATCATGCCGCTGCCGACCGGGCAACAGTAGTTGTCCCTCACGTTCCTGAATCGATGAGGTGCCCCACGTCTCACCGTTTTTGTGAGACGTGGTTTTTTTAATTTCGGGGAACATCCGCTGATACTCTTCTCGGCGTCCATCCCATCTCGCGCAGCCTGCGGATGCTCAATGCATCGTGACGCTTCGCCAGCCGCTTGCCGGTCTCGTCCCGCACCAGATCGCAGTGGTAGAACTCCGGCGCCTCAAGCTCCAGCGCCCGATACAGCAGAATCTGCCGTGATGTCGACTTCAGCAAATCCGCTCCGCGCACCACTTCCGTAATTTTCATCGCGGCGTCATCAACCACCACCGCCAGCTGATACGCCGGCACATCGTCCCGCCGCCAAACGATGAAATCCCCGAAGTCGCGTCCGGCTGTTAAAGTTTGCGGCCCGAAATGCAAATCGAGAAATGAAACCTCCTCGCCATCCGGCACGCGAAACCGCCAGTTCACCCCGGCGGGCAATCGCCACGAAGCAGCATTGGCCGCTCGCCGGCATGTCCCGGGATATACCGGTTCGTCATCCAGATCATTCGGCGCGCTCGCCGCCTGCGCTACTTCTTTGCGCGAGCAAGCACAGGGATAGATAAATCCTTTCTCGCGCAATTTCTTCCACGCTTCCAGATAAGACTTGCGCCGCTCGCTCTGCGTATACGGTCCGTAAGGCCCGCCGCAATTCGGACCCTCGGTCCACCGGATTCCAAGCCAGCGAAGGTCTTCAATCATCGCTGCCACAAATTCCGGCGTGCAGCGCTGAACATCCAGGTCTTCGTTGCGCAGGATCAGGAAACCGCTATGTTCGCGGGCGCGTTCAAACGCCGTCCAGAACGTTCGCGCGTGGCCGACGTGCAGCAATCCCGTCGGCGAAGGAGCGATGCGGCCACGGTAAGAACCCGCTCTG
>JASICF010000266.1 GCA_030044775.1 Candidatus Sulfotelmatobacter sp.
CTCTAAATACCTGGTGCCGCAAGGCTCAGAATCCCAGAACTTTCGAAGTTCGTCTTTGTTGATGCCGGGAGGGACACTGACGGGCACAAACGAATTGTACACTCTGTGCGCGGCGAAGCATTTATGACGATAGCACCCACAGTGGGTTGAACCTTTGGCAAGATTGAAACGCTGCGGGGCGTATACAGACGGCAAAACGTTCCCTCCCGACCGGAGCCCACCGGACAAGAAGTCAAGTCGGGTTCGCAAGAGATTCGATTTCTGATCGTCAGGCGTTCGCCTGTCGCATTCGTTGAAGTCGGACTGCTCCTCATTGCTTCAGAGAAAAAGCCCCGGCGGAGCATGGCTGCGTGCTGGTCAGTCCGTTCTCCGCGGTCCGGTTTATCGCGGAGAAGTCGTGAAAAATGGGCATAATTCGCAGATCTTTTGGGAAAGTAACGCCTGAATTCTCTGCAGTCCAGACTGCGTGGCGGAGAGAGTGGGATTCGAACCCACGTTACCCTTTCGAGTAAACACGCTTTCCAAGCGTGCGCCTTCAGCCACTCGGCCATCTCTCCGGCGATTTTCAGGAAGGCGACAGATTTGCCGGTCGCCGTGCGATGAACGGCGCAGAAGCTTCTAGCAATTTCCGCCAGCCTCATTTCATTTTATGAGCGCGCGATTGGCAGCGCAAATCGAGCGCTCCGGTGGCGTGCTTCGGAAAAAGAATTTCGGGAGAAAAGCGGAATGACACAAAGGAAATCAGCGGTCATACGCGGAAACAGAAAGCCCGATAGAAAAGACTACGACAGCTTTTCTGGGGAGGCATCGTCCGAATCGCCGGAGGTCACGAGGGACGAGCTAGAGGCGGACGCGCCCGCGGCGGCGCCGATAGCGGAAATCGGCGCACCATCGCCGTTGTGAGGCGCGGATGCAGGAACCGGCGGAGGCTTGACGCCATCGACGACGTGGTGGCTGAGGCAATAGAGCGCCAGTTCGAGGCGATCTGCTACGCCGAGCTTGTCGTAAACCTTACGCAGGTAATTCTTAACCACCTGTTCCGTCGTGCCCACGCGAACCGCAATTTCCTTGTTCTTCATGCCCTGCGTTACGCAGGAAACGATCAGGCTCTCTTTCGGGGTAAGCTGAACTTTTGGCCGCGCTCCCGAGGGACGCAGGCTGTGCCCACGATAAGCTTCCATCACCCATTGAATCGCCTGGCTCTCCAGCCAGGGTTCGCCGGCCGCGACTTTGCGGAGGCAGTCGACGAGCAATTCCGGCTCGATCTCGCGCGATAAAATTCCGTGCGCTCCACGGCGGAAAAGGTCAAGCGTCAGTTGTTCGTCGGATCCGGGCGTGACGACGACAATCTTCAAGTGCGGCGCCTGCCGCAGGAGCTCAGTCACAGCCTCCACGGGATTAGGCGCCATCGCCGATTCAAGAATGAGAACGTCGGCAGAAAATTTTGTCACCGCAGACTGGGTTTGCGGCAGGGTTTCCGCTTGGCCGACCACGCGAATGTCATCTTCGAGCGCGAAGATTTTTCGCAGGCCGGCGCGGAAAATGGCCTGCGTGTCGGCAACAATCACACGAATCAGCGCACCTGCGCCGTTCGCCTGGTGAACGCCGTGATTTTCTCCCACGCCGACTGAAGTTCCCGCCATCAGTTTTCCACCCTATGCCCGCTCGAAGTGGTATTCATCAATCACAACGCCCACTCCGCGGCGGCCTTCGTCTTCAAAGCTGCGAACCACACGTCCGTGGCAATCGATCTGCACGTTGCCGCGCGAACCAACAATCTCGCCTGGCAGCAGAATTGTGAAATCGACAAGCGACCCCACGGGAACATCCCGGTCCATGGCAAACAGAACGCCGTTCGCCGAAATATTTTGCGTTTCCGCGGCGCACGCTCCGTTCTGCGACATCACTTCCACCGGCAGATGCAAAGGAAAGCGGGGAGCGCTCTGCATCGAGGCGTAGCGCTTGCGCTCCTGCTGCGCGATTGTCAGTTCCTTGCCCGCTTCGGTTGCCACCGGTCGAAAGACCCTTTCCTCAGATTTTCCACAGTCGATTTCTTCAGAACTTAGAGGCAGCGTACACCCAGGAATCAGGCCTGCAAAGTTACTGAAGTCATGGAACAGAAGGGTGCTAACTGTTTGAAACTCATGGAATTAGAGGGTTTTTACGGGTGTTTTTTCGGGCTGGTTTGGAAGGCATACGACGACATATTTCTAGCCAGAGAACCTTCCCCGCAAAAGCGAAAAAAGAGAAAAATGATTCAGAATTTCGTGACTTCGGTGAAGTTGAAATCGCGGATTTTCATCGCGGGCACGACCATATCGAATGATTCTTCGCCGCAGGCGCGGAGCGGGATGCTCATTGACTCGACGTTAGAAAGCATCTGGATGAGGCTTTCGTTGAAGCGAAAGTTCCGCACTCCATGGCGAAGTTGCCCATCCTCTATTAAGAATGTGCCGTCGCGCGTCATGCCTGTGACAATTTTTTCATACGGATCGACTTCGCGGATATACCACAACCGCGTGACCAGCACGCCGCGCTCGGTTGAGGCAATCATTTCGTTCAGGCTTTGCGGTTTCTGCGGAGTCGCGAAGACGATGTTCAACGGCATTTCGCCCATCTCGTTGGGCAGTGGGAAGCCGTGGCCAGTAGCTTCGATAGGACCGACCTTGTCTCTTTGTTCGGAGTTCTTCATGCGAGCGGCGGTCGCACGGGCGTAGACCACGCGCCTCACCATTCCATTCTCGACGAGAGGTACGCGCTTGCGCCGCATCCCCTCGCCGTCGAATGGCGCTCCATTCTGCAGTGGATGCGTGACCTCATCGGATATGGTGACGTTATCGCCGAAAAGTTTGCTGCCGATACGTCCGGTCAAAAACGATCGCTGATCGAGGATGGCCATGCCCGAGTAGTCCCAGAACATGAAGCCAACAATGTCGAGCGCAGCAGAAGGCTCAAGGATCACCGTGTATTTGCCGGCAGGAATTTCCTTGGGATGCGCCGCATCGACCGCTTTCTTCGCGGCGACTTCCGCCATTTGCAGCGGGTCAAGATCTGCGACATCGGGCGAGTTGGCTTTCTGCCATCCCGAAGAATCTGCGCCAAGCATGCTGATCGAGACCTCAGCCAGCGTTTGCGCATGCCAGCGGCTGAGTCCCTGCGAATTGAAAATTCCTTCGACAGACTCTGAACTGGAAAAAATTCCTGCAGCGACGAGTTCGTGTTTTTGGGCGACATCGACAATCTGCCTGACGCCGTCGGCGCGAAGTTGGGGTGTAAGAGCAGCGGTCTGATCGAAATGACGCGAAGGCGGCGTTGTGGTTCCGGATTTTTGCTGCGGTTCACCTTCCGCTTCTTTCAAATCCGGCAGCGGCAG
>JASICF010000267.1 GCA_030044775.1 Candidatus Sulfotelmatobacter sp.
AATGACCGGATTGCCCTCGCCGGCAGCTCGGGCGTAGAAAATTTCGTCCTTGCGGACCAGGCCGAGTGCGAAAGCGTTGACCAGAGGATTGCCGGAGTAACAGGGCTCGAACTTGGTCTCACCGCCGAGATTGGGAACGCCGAAGCAATTTCCGTAAGAAGCAACGCCACTCACGACGCCTTCGAGAATGGAGTGATTCTTGTGGAGTTCGGACTGTGACGGATCGGCTGAGGAGCTTCGCTCCTCGGGACGACCGAGGGCGGAGGTCCTCCCAGCAGTAGTAATTGGGCCGAAGCGCAGGGAATCCATCACCGCGACTGGCCGCGCGCCCATGGTGAAAATGTCGCGCAGAATTCCGCCGACGCCCGTCGTTGCGCCTTGAAACGGCTCGATGAATGATGGGTGATTATGGGATTCGATTTTGAACGCGCAGGCCCACCCATCGCCGATATCGATGATGCCGGCATTTTCTCCTGGCCCCTGAAGAACACGGCGGCTGCGGGTGGGTAAACGCTTTAGATGAACGCGCGAAGATTTGTAAGAGCAGTGCTCACTCCACATCACGCTGAAGATGCCGAGCTCCGTGATCGTCGGCTCGCGGCCACCGAGAAGCTGCCGGACTTTTTCGTATTCTTCCAACGTAAGTCCGTGCTGGCGGAGGATCTCCGGAGAAAAAGCGGGAGTTGTCGAGGTGGCCATGGGGAAGCTCTATTGTCGCACGAAAAACGGTTGGCGATCAGTCGACGATTCAGCTTGGGCGAGCGCAGAGGGCGCCAGCCGCGGTGACTCGGAGGCCCACGAAATGGGTTGTCAAGGAGATTGGTCGAATTTAAGCACATCCCAAAACGATTATTGAAATCTTTCTCTCACATCGCCCACTGAATGACCATGTAAGAATGCGCGGGGACTTCGAATCTGCTTTTGTTTCCGCTAATTCCGGGCAGTGGAGTAAACTCCCGCGGCACAACCTTGTTGGGCGCGACAAAGCTGTTGACTGCCTTGAGGTCATCCCCCGTGAGCACCGAGGAAGAGACTGCGCGAGCGGGAGCTGCATCCTCCCAAACGATCTCAACTTCTCTCGATTTTTCGAGATCGCGATTCAGGATAAACAGAGCCAACCTACGGCCTTCGCCATCCAGCGATCCAGAGACGTCGATGTAGCCCACCTGGCCCAGTCCGGGAACCTCATAAGAGGAGGAATCCACTAAAAGATTCAGCACCATTCCACGCGCAAACTTCAACGCCCAACTATAGGGGTAATAAATAGTCTGCTGAAACAGGCCTTTCTCGTTGGTCATGATCGGCGCGATCACATTGACCAACTGCGCGAGGCAAGCGATCCTCACCCGGTCAGCGTGGCGGATAAGAGAATTCAGCAGTCCTCCCACGAGCAACGCATCTTCCAGGTTGTAGATTTCCTCCAGCAGATGGGGGGATTCCTGCCGATGGCCATCAACCACGTCTCCGGTCGTCTTCCGGTACCAGACGTTCCATTCGTCGAAAGACAACCACAGTTGCTTGTCGGAGCGCTTGCGTCCGCGCACGTAGTCGCACACCGCCAGCGTTTCTGAAATCTGCCGCTCCATACTGAGGTTCATAGCGAGGTACTTGGGAGTGCTATTGCCCGTGTCGCGTTCGTTGTTGCCGAAATAACGGTGCAACGAAAGGCCATCGACGTATTCATAACATTGCTCAAGCACTTCCCTGTCCCAGTCGAGGTAAGTCGGCATGAACGGGCCGCTCGAACCGCAGGCAATCAGCTTTAGCGATGAATCGACATACCGCATTTGCCGCGCGGCATCGGCGGCTTTCAGCCCATATTCGGTCGCAGTCATATGGCCGATCTGCCAGGGACCATCCATCTCATTGCCCAGGCACCAGTGCTTCACGTTCCAGGCCTCAGCGAAGCCATGCTGCCGCCGCAGGTCGCTCCAGCGCGTTCCCCGGTCGAGGTTGCAATACTCCACCAGAGAAGCTGCCTCTTCGGCGGTGCCGGTACCGAGGTTCAGCCCCATGAGCGGTTCCGTGTCGGCAGCCTTGCACCATCCGAGGAATTCATTGGTTCCGAACTGATTGGACTCAATTGTGTCCCAGGCTTTATCAAGCACGCGCGGACGGTTTGCCTTCGGTCCCACGCCATCGAGCCAGTTGTAGCCGGAAACAAAATTTCCGCCGGGATAGCGAATGATGGGAACACCAAGGTCGCGAATTTCCCGCAACACGTCCTTGCGGAAGCCGTCGCCATCGGACAAGGGCGAGCCAGGCGCGTAGATTCCACCGTAGATCGCGCGGCCGAGGTGTTCGAGAAAAGAGCCGAAGAGGTTCCGGTCGAGCGGCGCAAGAGTGCGACGGGTATCGACATAAATCTGCGCAACATCGCCGCTCGTTGAATTGGAGGCCGCCCGTTTGGGCGTCACCTTAGCGGACGCAACTGGGCCGAATAGTGACGCCGCTGAACATGCCAGGCCCGCATTCGAAGCCTGCTTGAGAAACTTTCGCCGGGACGAGGAGAATCGAGACATAAGACCTTTGTTTATTCCGCGAACAGAAAATGTAGCTCGCCTTCCATTAAAAAAGCGAGCCGAGAGTCTTCGGCTCGCTTCTATCTGCATTCAAAGTGGTTAGAAAGAGATTCTTAGTCCCAGCTGCAACTGTCTCGCCGGAAGTGTTGTCGCCACCCTGCCAAATCCGGGATCGCCCATGTTCGGATCAACTGGCCCAAGATTCGGGTGGTTGAACAGGTTGATGAAGTCGAACCGGAACTGCAGGTTCCCCTCTTCGCCTAACCACGGTACGTGATTGTTTTTCAGCATGCTGGCATCAACCTGCACCATGCCTGGGTTGCGGTAAATATTTCTGGGCTCGTTCCCCTCTGTTCCCGCGGCGGGTTGCGGAAAGTCGGCGGCCGTGAACAATCCGTTGATATATGCGGATTTGCTGTGCGATCCCGTAAAGTTTTGCGACGGAAGATTGGGGACGTCGTAGTTCGTGCCGTCGAGATTATAGTCGCCGCTGCCTGGAGCGAGGACGTAGCCATTAGGATTGGTGATGGAGGGTCGAACGCCGGTGACGATGTCCAGAGTTGTTGTCCCTGAAGGACATGGAACCTGCGAACCGTTCATTGTTCCGTTGTCACTACACATCACCTGCAAGGCCCGGTTGTCTGTTACCCAGAAGGGGGTACCGGTCTGAACGGCGATGATGCTGGAGGCCTCCCATCCTGAGGTCAGCAGTTTCTCTACGCCGTTGCCAGCTCCCGGGAGGGTGTACATGCCGGAGAACGAGAATCGCTGGCGCACGTCGTAATCCGCATCTCCGTAATAGCTGAAGTAAGAACTCGGTTGCGGAATGTTCAGCACGAAAGGCGACGTGTCCTGATCGAAACGAGTATTCGCTTCCGGGTAATCCTTGGCCTGGGATAGCGTGTAGCTTCCCTGGAAGCTTCCCCGATGCCCAGCCCGGCCGCGAAGGAAGAGAACCATCGCGTTGTATGTGGCCTGGTTGGCATTATTCACATAGGTGATCGGCCCGAAATATTGATTCAGCGTCCCGATCGATTCGGTCACCGTGCTGGTGGCTGCGGGAATTGAAAAGGTGGCTCCGCCGGGGAAATAGTTCACATTCGATCCGTTGAGGCCGTCATAACTCTTCGATCCCACATAATTGCCGCCGGCAACCAGACTGCCGGGGAGCTGGTGCTCCATGCCGATCATGTAGTTGACTGCCACCGGGGCCACCATGCTCTGCGCCAAGGCATCGACACTCGGCGTGGCTCCCGTCAAGCTGCCGTGGGAATTCAGAGTGCCAGCTGGAATGGGGGGAAGCGGGAAATTCCACGGGTAGGTTGGCGATGGAGCGATCGAGAAGAAGTTGCTCAAGGGATACGATGTGCCTTTGTAGGTATCGACATTGGTGAAGGTTTGACTGATCACACCCGGGGGATTATTGCGCGTCTGGTCAACGCTCTGGCCGAGCGCGATCCAGTCGTGGTAAACCCCAATTCCGCCGCGAATCGCCCATCTGCCGGTTTTGCTCGGATCCCAGGAGAAGCCGATGCGCGGGCTGAACAGGTTCTTCATGTCGTTGGTAAATAGTTGCGGAACGGCTCCGACCGAGGCATTCGCCACTTGAGTATCGAAGTTGCCGCCGGGTGAAAGGATCAGCGTGCTGAACTGGAAGCCGCTATTTCCCCAGGCCTTGTGGTTGGTGAAGTCATCCCAGCGCAACGAGATGGTTAAAGACAGATTGGACCTTGCCTTCCAGTCGTCCTGCACAAAGAACCCGTAGGG
>JASICF010000268.1 GCA_030044775.1 Candidatus Sulfotelmatobacter sp.
CGTCCCGCGCGTTTGAGCAGGGAAAAATTCTGCATGTTGCGCGCCCCGATCTGGATCGCGTCCGCATACTCCTCCACCAGATCGAGAGACTCGTTGTCGATTGCCTCGGTGATGATTTTCAGCCCAAACTGCTGGCGGATTTGCGCCATAATCCGCAGCGCTTCCTCGCCCAGGCCTTGAAACGAATAAGGAGACGTTCGCGGCTTATATGCGCCGCCGCGGAAAAACTGCGCTCCCGCGCGCGACACGCGCTCGGCAACGGCAAATGCCTGTTCCGGGCTCTCGATGGCGCAAGGACCAGCCACAATTGCCAGCCCGGGTCCGCCGATGGTTGCCTGTGTGCCTTCAAAACGAATGACGGTGTTATCTTCCTTGACATCGCGGCTAACCAGCTTGTAAGGCTTCGAAACCTTGATCACTTCCTGCACGCCCGGCATTTCTTCCAGCGTGCCGTGCTCGAACTCGCCTTTGTTTCCCGTAATGCCGATCGCGGTGCGTGTGGCGCCCGGCATGGCATGCGCGCGATAGCCGAGCCTCTCGATTTTGTCGCAGACTGCACGCACGTCTTCTTCGGTCGCGTGCGCCTTCATGACGACTAACATAAGTTCCCTCTTACGGATTACTTCGACGCCGACTACACCTACCACGGCTATGCAATATGACCAATACTGGACGCCAGCTTCGCCAGGCCTAGCCCTAAGCCGCTTCTAAAGTCTACCTTTGCCTAAGCTTGCGCGGCAAACGCTGCAAAAGCGCCCGTCATGTCCCGCACACCATTCTTCTTAACCTTGTGACGGGTCACCCAACCGCTGTGATCAGGATCACTGCGACCAGATCAACAGTTTCATACAGTCGTATCGGCTCTAATCAGCAGCTCAAATCTGGAGGATCTGATATGTCCATTCCTAAAACCATGCGTGCGGCCGTCGTCGAGGAATTTGGCAAGCCGCTCGTCGTGAAAGAAGTTCCCGTTCCTACCCCCGGACCGGGCCAAGTTCTCGTCGAAATCGTGGCCAGCGGCGTATGCCACACCGATCTGCACGCTGCAGAAGGCGATTGGCCCGTTAAACCCACCGTTCCATTCATTCCCGGACACGAAGGCGCCGGCGTCGTTGTCGCCATCGGTTCCGGTGTAACTCACCTGAAGTTAGGCGACCGCGTCGGAATCGCGTGGTTGCACAGCGCTTGCGGGCACTGCGAATTCTGTCTAGCCGGTTGGGAAACGCTCTGCCTCGAACAAAAGAATTCCGGCTACTCCATCAATGGCTCCTTTGGACAGTACGCCATTGGGCAAGCCGACTATCTCGGCCGGATTCCGGAAAAGCTTTCGTTCATCGATGCTGCTCCGATTCTGTGTGCCGGCGTCACGACATATAAAGGACTGAAACAAACCAATACCCGTCCCGGAGAATGGGTTGTCATTTCGGGAGCCGGTGGCCTCGGCCATGTCGCGATTCAATACGCCACCGCGATGGGATTGCATGTCGCCGCAGTCGACCTCGGACCGGAGAAAATGGCTCTCGCGCGCAAGCTTGGCGCCGAAATCACGATCGACGCCAAAACCCAGGATCCGGCCGCCGAAATTCAAAAGCAAATCGGTGGAGCGCATGGAGTTCTGGTCACTGCGGTCTCCACCATCGCATTCAAACAGGCAATCGGCATGCTGCGCCGTGGAGGCACTTGCGTTCTCAATGGCCTTCCGGCCGGCGAATTTCCCGTATCCATCTTCGACGTCGTCCTGAATGGCTACACGGTGCGCGGCTCGATCGTGGGAACGCGCCTTGATCTCGAAGAAGCTCTCGCCTTCGCTGCTGATGGCAAGGTGAAAGCAACGATCGAAACCTTGCCGCTCGATTCCATCAATGACACTTTCGAGCGAATGAAAAAAGGCAAAATCAACGGGCGCGTCGTCCTCGATATCGGCCACGGAGGCGCTCGCGACACAGCGGCCAAGGCTGCCGTGCGAGGAGTGCGAAGTTAATAACTACGCCAGGAATGAGTAAACGATGCCGCGGCCTGTTACCGGCCGCGGCATTCTTTTGGGACGAGCAAATTCTATACTGTTCCCATGCCTCGACCGAAGGAATGCGGAAGCGTTGAAAAAGCTGGTCGACGCATGAGCCTGAGCATGTCAAACTTATTTAACATGCTCGGTATTCGCCTCGAACCCGAACTCGAAAAAAAGCTGGATTCCTTGGCAAAAGAGACTGGCCGAAGCAAGAGCTACTACGCGCGCGAAGCCATTCGCCGGTATATCGAGGACCGCGAGGATTACCTGAAGGGTATCGCTGCGCTGGAACGAGGAGAGCCGACCGTCACGCTCGACGAGTTAGAGCGGCGTCTCGGTCTCGATCGATAACCCCAGTGGCCTGGCGAATCGAGATCACGCGGACGGCCGAGAGACAAATCACAGAGCTTGAGTGAACCGCTAGCCTTGAAACCGCTCCATCATTGTAAAATCTAAGCTCGACAATCATTGACGCCGAAATATGCCGCCGCAAGACAAAACCGAAGCCGCCACCGTGACCCATCCCGAGCGCGAACGCGAAAACCGGGAGCGGGAAAACCGGGA
>JASICF010000269.1 GCA_030044775.1 Candidatus Sulfotelmatobacter sp.
CCAATCATCGGATAATTGACCTTGGCTCCCTGCGTCTCTTCAATATCGGCGGACCACTTGCTGTGGCTTGCGACCGGGTCGACGCTCAAGCCGATGATTTTCGTGTTGCGCTTGGCAAATTCAGGCGCGAGCTTCGCCATATAGCCGAGCTCGGTGGTGCACACCGGGGTGAAGTCCTTGGGATGTGAAAACAAAATAGCCCATCCGTCGCCGATCCATTCGTGAAAATGGATAGGGCCTTGCGTGGTCTCAGCGGTGAAATCGGGCGCCGTATCGTTGATGCGCGGAATCGCGTTTATCTCATTCAGGGTCGCGGTGCTCATAATCTTCTCCTCGCAATAAAGTCTATCATACTACTAGGGTTTCGCTCTCTTATCCCTTCTCACGCGGCTTTTCGATTCTGGTGAATTTCGGGGAAAAACGAAACCCACCCGCTTCGCCGGGTGGGTGAAAGGAATTTCTTAATCGCTTCCTACCCACACGACGGCAGACGCAGGCGACAACAGCGAAACGCGACGCCGGGGTGGGAAGCGTAAATCACGCAACTAGAATAGAAGCCTCCGATCGCTTGTGTCAACGCCGGTCACCCCCTCAAATGGCCCGCACTTCGCGCACTTTTCTGCATCGTTGGGGAGCAGATTGCATCCCTGTTTAGAGTCCGCGCGAATAACGGAAATTCTATGAATGACCAGGAACGCCGTTTCTCGATGGCGCAGTGGGATGTCTTCTCCTCGAAGCCGCTCGAAGGAAATTCGCTGGCCGTCTTTTTTGATGGCCGAGGGTTGAGCGACGCCGACATGCAGGCCATCGCGAAAGAAATGAACCTTTCGGAAACCACGTTTATCTTGCCGCGCGATGCAGCTCTCGAGCGCGAGCGCGGCGTGCGCGTGCGCATCTTTACGGTGCAGGAAGAACTTCCGTTCGCTGGGCATCCTACCCTGGGCACGGCGTTTGCGCTGCGCGGCGAAACCGGCGCCGAAAAAATCGTGCTGGAGTTGAAGGTTGGCAAAGTACCGGTGCATTTCGAAGGGAGGGCCGGCGAGCCAGTCTTTGGCGAAATGACGCAGGTCGATCCAACGTTTGGGACCGTCCATGATCGAGAAGCCGTGGCGTGCGCGACTGGTTTGAAGCCGGAGGATTTCGATGATTCTCTTCCGATTCAAACCGTGTCCACCGGCGTCGCCTTCACCGTAGCGCCGTTGAAGTCTCTGGCAATCATACAAAATCTCCAAATCAACCTGGCGGGTGCGGCGGAATATCTGGCAAAAAGCGCCGGCAAATTTTTTTATTTTGTAACCCGCGAAACAGTTGATCCGCAAGCGCGCCTGCACGCCCGCATGCTGTTCTACAACGGGGAAGATCCGGCAACCGGTTCGGCGGCGGGATGTACAGCGGCCTGGATGGTGGCGCATGGCGTGGCCCAACCCGACGAACGAGTACTCATCGAGCAGGGTGTCGAGATGAATCGGCCGAGCCGGATTTTCGTTCGTGCCTCGCGAAGCGATAACCGCGTAGTTAATGTTCGCGTCGGTGGAAACTCTGTTGAAATTATGCGGGGTGAACTTTTCTTATGAAGCAAACCTGCATCGCGCTCGTCGAAAAATCATATCTCGCGTGTATTTCTAAAATGTCAATAGCCGGAACTTGCCATTTGCTTCGCCGCTACTTTACAGCGTGCCGCCGTACCGTTAGCATCCAATTCGCTTCTTAAGTTCTTCGTGAAAGAGAAAGCGTCCGTTGACGGGATCGCAAGCCGGCAACGGATGCAGGCAGCGAATGAAACCCAAGCGCACCATTCTTTGTGTTGACGACAATGAGCAGTCTCTCTCATATCGCAAAATCATGCTGGAAACCCGGGGCTACCGGGTTGCCGCTTATTCGCGCGGCGAAGATGCGTTGGAGCGCTTCCGGCAGGGAGGAATCGATCTGGTTGTCACCGATATGGCAATGCCCGGGCTCGATGGCCCGGGATTGATTGCCGCCGTCAAGAATCTTTCCCCGCATACACCGGCAATTCTCATCGCCAGCAAGGCGCGGGCTTACGATCAGGAATCGCAAGCCGACGTATTTCTGGCCAGAGGTATGTATGCGCCTGTCGATCTTCTGGAACGAGTGCGGCTGCTTTTGGTACGAAAACGAGGCCCGAAACGCATGCACGAGCGGCTACCGCAATTTGCCGATCGGCAAGGCGTTGCCTGAAAACCAGCCAGTTATTTCAATCTCCATTTTGTTTTTTCACAATGTCTCCGGCATCTCCCAGAAGCTGAATTCACATTCCTTGCGCGCGGATCGCCAGCCGGTCACGCCTGCCCATCGTGTAAGATCGAACCTGGCATGGCTGCATTCATAGAAGCCATTGATTTACGAAAGACTTACCGCGTCGGCAAGATCGACGTGCCAGCCCTGCGCGGCATTTCCTTCAGCGTCGAAAAAGGGCAATTCGTCAGCGTAGTCGGACCTTCGGGGAGCGGGAAATCTACGCTCTTCTATTTGCTGGGTGGGCTCACCCATGCCGACTCGGGCAAGGTAATCCTGGACGGAGAGAATTTTGCGTTACTGTCTGACGCGGCGCGGACGCAAATGCGCAAACGAAAAATCGGCTTCGTCTTTCAAAAATTTAATTTGCTGCCGACCCTCACCGCTCGTTCGAACATCCTGATCGCGCAGCAGATCGCCGGCAACGGCAGGCCCGATTCCGGTTTCTTTGACCGAATCACGGAGCTGCTGGGCTTGACTCAACGCCTGAATCATCGCCCGTCTGAGCTTTCCGGCGGCGAGCAGCAGCGCGTAGCGCTGGCTCGTGCCCTGATCAACAAACCTGCGGTCGTATTGGCCGATGAGCCTACGGGTAATCTGGACACGGAAAATTCGAACGTGGTGTTGCAAATGCTCCGCCGCTCGAACCAGGAATTCGGACAGACGGTTCTCATGATCACGCACAATCCCGAGGCTGCGGGTTATGGCGACCGGATTATCCATATGCGTGACGGCCATATCGTGCAGCCGGAAGAAGATCCGCAATGGTCGATTCACACTCCGGGAGCGGAAGGTCGTCGACAGTAACATTGCCGCACCCCAATCGCTCATTTATAATCGGACTCGCTGAGCGGGAGTAACTCAGTGGTAGAGTGCGACCTTGCCAAGGTCGAAGTCGCGGGTTCAAATCCCGTCTCCCGCTCCAGTTTCGCTTGATTCCCTTGTCCGTCTCAGGAGCTTCGGGCAGATGGACTTTTTCCGCACAGGACGCTAAGTTATAAGGCAGGGCGCGGTACCCAAGTGGTAAGGGAGAGGTCTGCAAAACCTTTATGCGTCGGTTCGATTCCGACCCGCGCCTCCAATTATGCCGCGGTCCCTCGGCTACGCTCGGGATTTCGCCTGCAGGCTTCCGCTGCGCTCACGCCTGCAAACCGGCTCAAGTTCGATTCCGACCCGCGCCTCCATGTTTTCGAGTATCTTCCACGTAGCTAGTTCGCTGGTTCTGATTCGCCGCTGGCGCGGTTGTTTGGATCGGCTTGGTTTGTATCCGCTGCGCAGATCACCTTTAACCTTACCCTGCTACAATCGCCACCATGCGAACATTTGCGTTCGGCGTTGCGGCAATCACAGCGATTCTAGTTCTGACATGCGCAGGTTCGGTCGCAAACGCGCAAACTGGCGCGCAGAAATCGGCCCCCGCTAAAGAAAAAGAAGCGCTGGTCGGAGAGGAATCTGCGCCCGATGCTCCCGACGGTCTTCAAGTTCCCAAAGGCGAGAAGATGGTGCTCTTCGTCCGCGGCGTTGGATCTCAGATTTATGCCTGCCGGGCGGGAACCGACGGAAAATTCACGTGGACGTTTAAGGCGCCC